>CALXJN010000081.1 GCA_944388635.1 uncultured Clostridia bacterium | reverse complement strand
ACAAGATAAAGAATTATTAGAATGGTTATATTTCTTAGATAATCCTGAATCTGAGAGGGTGAAGCAAATAATGAAAACAAATAAAGAGATAAAAACAGCAAAAGAAAAGCTAAATCAAATAAGTCAAGACGAAAAAATGAGAAGAATAGCAGAATTAAGACAAAAAGCCATAATGGATGAAAAAGCAATATACAGAAAAGGCAATGAAGTTGGCTTTGCAGAAGGAAAAATGGAACGGCCTTGAAGAGGGAGAGAAAAAAGGAATATCAAAAGAAAAAAATGAAATAGCTAAAAAGATGAAAGATAAAGGAATGGATACAGAAACTATAGTTGAGTTGACAGGATTAACGAAAGAAGAAATTGAGAAGCTATAGCATAAAATAAATTTTCCAAATATAAAAAATACAACTTCAGTTTGTTGTCAAACTAGATGAGTCCACATTGACAACGCGCTAAAATAGTATTTTGTATTTCATTAATATATACAAAAAGGCTCGGGAGAAATCTCGAGCTTTTTTCAAGAAATTTTGCCATTTGGAACGTTTTTCCGGTCGTTTGGGATTTATCTAGAATGACCAAGAATGATTATATTTAAATTTAAAATTGTGAATCTAGATGAATCCAAAAACGCATTTGTCTCAATATATCTTTTTGTTATTTTTTCTTGCATAAAATTGCAATTTAATATATAATAATTAAAAATACAAAAAGAGGTTCGTATATGGAGCTTAATAAAAATGTGCAATATATAAAAGGAGTAGGAGAAACAAGGGCTAAAGTTTTAAATAAACTTGGTATTTTTACTCTTGAAGATTTAATTACATATTATCCAAGAACATATGAGGATAGAAGTAAGTCAAAAAAGTTAGAAGACACAATAGATGGCGAAGAAACGCTAATAAAGGCTTATGTTGTATCAAGAATGAATATTGTGACTACAAAAAATAGAAAAATGAAGATTTGCAAAATGATAGTAAGGGATGATACTGAAGCATGTGAGGTTGTATGGTATAATCAACCATATTTAAAGCAAAACTTTCACATGGGTGAGGAATACAACTTTTTTGGTAAAATATCGAAAAGAAGTGGACATATTGAAATGATATCTCCTGTGTTTGATAAAGAGGGAATAAAAAATAATACTGGAAAAATTATACCAATATATCCTCTTACATACAATATTTCACAAAATCAAATAAGAAAAGTTATAGAAAACGGATTAAAGCTTGTAAAGGATAGTCTGGAAGAGACAATACCAGATTATATATTAAAAGAAAATAATCTTATAGATCTTAATTCAGCAATTAGAAAAATTCATTTTCCAGAAAATTTTGAAGAATTTGAAAAAGCAAGAACTAGGCTCGCTTTTGAAGAGTTACTTACAATGCAACTCTTGTTATTAAGACTAAAAAATAAATGCATGCAAAAAGAATCTGGAATACAATTTAGCAAAGATGTTAAGATGTCTGATGTAATAAATACTTTACCTTTTACATTAACTAAAGCACAATTAAGAGCATTAGAAGAAATTGATAGAGATATGGAATCTGACAGAATAATGAATAGACTTTTACAAGGAGATGTTGGTTCAGGGAAAACGATAGTTGCAATAATTGCAGCATATAAAAAAAAAAAATAAGGTTACCAAATGGCAATTATGGCGCCAACTTCTATACTTGCAACTCAGCATTTAGAAAGTTTTTCAGGAATATTAGAAAAATTTGGAATAAGATGTGAACTTTTAATAAGTAATATGCAGGCCAAAAAGAAAAAAGAAGTATTAGAAGAGATAGAAAATGGTAAAATAGATATAGTAATAGGTACACATTCTATATTGCAAGATAATGTAAAATTTAAAAATTTAGGACTTGTAATAACAGATGAACAACATAGGTTTGGAGTTAACCAAAGAAAAACAATAGGCGAAAAAGGGAAAAACGTAGATAAAATAGTAATGACTGCAACACCAATACCAAGGACACTTGCGCTTATTCTTTATGGTGATTTAGACATATCAGTAATAGATGAACTTCCACCTAATAGGCAAAAAATTGATACATTTGCTGTTGGACCTTCCATGGAAAAGAGGGTAAATAACTTTATTAAAGAACAAATAAAACAAGGAAGACAAGCATATATTGTATGCCCTCTAGTGGAGGAAAATGAAGAGATAGACGCCAAATCGGTATTAGAGATATTTGAAAATTACAAGAATAATGTATTTAGTGAATTTAAAGTAGAATATATTCATGGAAAGATGAAACAAAAAGATAAAGATGAAATAATGCAAAATTTCAAGAACGGGGATATAGATATCTTAATATCAACAACGGTTATAGAAGTTGGCGTAAATGTTCCAAATGCAAGTATTATGGTAATACAAAATGCTGAAAGGTTTGGGCTTGCAACATTACATCAATTAAGAGGTAGAGTTGGAAGAGGAGAGTATAAATCATATTGCATATTAAAATATCAAGGAAAATCTGATAATATTAGAGAAAGAATGAAAGTTATGCAAGAAACAAATGATGGATTTGTAATCTCAGAAAAAGATTTAGAATTGAGAGGCTCTGGAGAATTTTTTGGAACCAAACAACATGGAATTCCAGAATTTAAAGTTGCAAATCTTTTTGAAGATATGGATATTTTAAAAAGAGTACAAAGCTTAGCTGTAAAATTAATTCAAGAAGATCCAGATTTAAGAAAAGAAGAAAATAGACTATTAAATGAAACAATAGATAAAAAATTTAATGGAAAGATAGAGATATAGAAGAAAAATATAAATTTGTAAAGAAAAATTTAACAAATTGCTTGATATTTTTTTAATAGTATTGTATGATATTATATGTAAATTTAAAATCATTACATGTATATATTCATGTAAAAATTAGTATGTTTACATACTAGAAATACAATAAAATAGAAGGGAACTAGAAATGAAAAAAGTAGTAGTTTTAGCAATAATTACATTAGCAATTATAGGTCTTTATATAAGTCCAGTTTTTGCATCAGAGGAAATATTAAATTCAGTACAAACAAGTGAACTTATACAAATATCAGAAGAACAAAGAGAGGAACTAGACGACTATGTCGAAGATTATGGATCAGAAACATATGGATTTACAGCATTTGTATTAAATAAAATAAGAATATTTAGTATTCCATTTTGTTTCTTAGGAATAGTAATAAGTGCTATTTATCAATATGTAATAGGTATAAGAAAACTAGACGTAAGATATAAAGGTTTCTATACAATGATAGCTTTTATTACACTATTTGTCATAGCTCAAGTACTCCCACTTATATTTGTTATTGTAATAAAAGGATTCGGAAGGAGTTAACAAATGAAAGTTTTATTTGCTGTTAATAATGAAAGTATATCAGAATCAATTATTAAACTATATCAAAGAGAATATAGGGAAATAATATCTGGTAAGAATGTTTATTATTTTAATGCAATAATTAAAGAATTACAAAGAGATCAAACATATGATAGAGTTGTCATAGGAGAGGATTTAGAACCATATACAAATAATAATTTTGATATTATTGATAAATTTTTATTTGAACAATTAGATAAAATAAGTGACGAGGCTATAGGTCCAAGTGGAGAAGATATTCCAATAATTTTTATAGCTTCTGATAGACGTTCAAAATCAGATGATTTATTATCAAAATTATTTTCAATAGGTATATATAATGCATTACTTGGTAGTGATAGGACAATTCCAGAAGTTTGCAAACTTTTAAATAAACCTCGTACAAAAAAGGAAGCAAAAGCTTATTACAAAATAGAAACAGATGAAGTGTCTTATCATGCTGAATCTGAGGACAGTGTTAGTGAAACAGAAATCCAAAATATATTAACACATTATAAAAAACTTGGTAAAAATACAGATAGATATGTTGAAAGTTTTAACAATATAGCAGCACAATATACTGATGCTCAACTTAGAATTATAACTAAATTTTTGCCAATAGGTGTAAAAGCAGTTCTTGAAGCAGAGTCACCTAAATATCAATCAATTATGACATTTGGTGAAGGAACATATAAAAAGCCACAAGTAAAAGAAGAGAAAAAAGAAGATTTAAAAATAGGTTTTATAGAAACAAATTCTGATAAAGGACGACCTACAAAACCAGTTGTAATACCTTCTGCTGTTAATAAAGATAATGTTAAAAAGTTAACAAAAAAACAAGATGTACAAGCTCAAATTATACCTAGTATTTCTGAAGAAAGAAATATAGAACCAGAAGAAGATGCTTTTTCTAATTTGATAGAAGAAAGCATGGAAGAACCTGAAAATAAGGTAGAACCAGTAAAAAAAGGAAGAGGTAGACCTAAAAAGCAGGTAGAGCCTGTTCAAGAGGTAAAACCAAAACGAAGAGGCAGACCTAAAAAACAAGTACAAGAACCAGAAGAAGATACTTTTGGAACTTCACAAGATGAAAGTGCTATATTACCAGGTTTTGATGAAATAGAAGAAAATACATTACCAGGCTTTGGTAATGAAATAGAAGAGGAAGAAGACAAACTTCCAGGAATAAATGACAAAGATGATTTTCAAGATATGAATATGTATCTTGGAGGAGGAAGTGGTTTTAATCAAAGAACTCAAAGACCAGAAGAAAATCATATCCAAAATATAAATGCATCAATGGATAATGCTAATCTTGCAAGATTACTTTCAAAAGATAAAAAAGTAGTGGCTTTTGTCGGAACTACAAAAGCGGGAACATCATTTTTAATAAATAATATTGCAGATTTAATTTCAAAATCAGGAATAAATACAGCAATACTTGATGTTACAACAAATAGAAACTCATATTATATTTATACAAGAAATGAAGAAGAATTAAGAAGAAAAACATTAAATTGTTTAGAAAGCTTAGAACAAAATATTGTAGACGGAATAGAGGTTAGCAAAAACTTAACCGTATTTACATCAGTACCAAATAGAAGAGTTGAAGTTACAAATATTCAAGCAGTTATAGAAGCTTTAGTAAAAAAGTATTCTCTAGTATTGATAGATTGTGATTTTGAAACTCCAACCGGATATTTTGAAATTGCACAAGAAATATATTTAGTACAAAGCATGGATATATTAACAATACAACCATTAACAGCTTTTTTAAGAGATTTGCAATCAAATAATAGTTTAAAACCTGAAAAACTTAAAGTAGTAATAAATAAAGCTATGAAAGTTAGGGGCTTAAATGCAAGTGCAATAATTGGAGGATTGTCTTGTTATAATGATCCTGAAATGTCATATATGAGAAATCTATTTGATAAAGATAAAATATCATCAATAGCCATATCATTTGATGGAGATGTACTATCAAAATATTTGTCTGGCATGGTTGACTGTATAGTAACTACAAATGGATATCCAAAACAATTTATAGCAGAACTAAAAAAATTAGCTGATATGGTTTATCCATTAATAAATAATAAATATAAACCAGATTATACAAAAAATAATAAATTTGCCAACAGAAATGAAGAGCAAGAAGAAAAGAGTAGCTTTTCAAATAATATAAATAGTACTTTAGACAGAATGAAAAAACAGTTCAAATAAAATAGACATTTTAGGAAGGGGAAAACAATGGAATTCGCTGTAATAGCAATATTGGTAGCAATAGTAATTGCACTTCTTATATATAACATAATAATAAATAAAAGAATAAAGACATTTAAAGATATAAATCAAAAAGTTACAAGTCTAAACGTTTTGCAAGATTTCATGACAACTATTGGAAATAATATGTCTGTAGATGAAAAAATAGTAAAAATAAATGATATACTAATAGAACAATATGCAATTAAATATTCAACAATAGTTGTTTTTGATGGAGCAGAATATGTTGTTAAAGCCTCTAATGTAGACAAAAAACATTGGGACACTTTAAAAAATTTGCAAAATGAGGAAATATTTAAAGACAGCATAACAACTGCAAAGCCTAAATATGTAACAGTTAATAATGATACTGAAAGATTACCTTATCAAAAAATGGAATTTGGTAGAGCAAAATCTGCAATGTTTTTTCCTTTATATATTGACAATGTATATATAGGATATTGGATAATAGAAAGTGGAAAAATGCATGCATTTGATAATATTGATACAACCATTTTGGAAGTTGTAAAAGAAAATATTATTTCTGTATTTAGAATTGTATCTTATCAAAATATAATAGAAAGCTTAAAGAGAAAAGACTTATACTCAGATTTACAGACATCAGAATATTTGTATGAAGAAGGAAGAAAAATAATAGATCAATATACGACTTCAACAATATGTATGTTTAAAATAACAAATTTGGAAGAAACTAACAAGAAAGTGAATAGAGATACAGGAAATCAAATGATAATAGATATTTGTGATTATATAAAAGATAAATTATCAGATGAATATTTATTTGTTAGATATATGGGACCAAAATTTGCCATAGCTTTCTCTGGTATAGAAATAGAGGGTGTAGTAGAATTTCTAGAGGATTTAAAAAAGGAAGTTGAAAATCTAGAAGTAGAAGATGTAATTGCAGCAGAAGAAAATGAAAAATCTACAAAAGCAAAGAAGAAAAAAGTAATAATGACAAAGCCAAGACTTAATTTTGTGCTAACTACATATTATAAAGGAACTGCACTAGAAGCAGTACTTAAGAAATTGGAAGAATATCTTGATTCTGCAAATGCAGATGAAAATGATATAAATAAAATATAATAAAATTTTTAGGAGGTAAATCACATGGACTTTGATAAAACAATGAATTTTAAAGTTGAAAATGAAAATAATGTAAAATATAAAGAGGTATTAAAAGAAGTATATAAAGCACTTGAAGAAAAAGGATATAATCCTGTAAATCAAATAGTTGGATATATTTTATCAGGAGATCCAACATATATTACAAGCCACAATGATGCAAGAAATATAATAAGAAAAGTTGAAAGAGATGAATTACTAGAAAAAATGGTAAAATCATATATTGGATTAGAAGAATAATATGAGAAGTTTAGGAATTGATTATGGAGATGCAAGAGTAGGAATTGCAATATCAGATGAATTAAATATCACAGCACAAGGATTAGAAACAATACATCATAACGGTAATGATAAAATAGTCTTAAAAAGACTTAGTGAATTGTTAAATACATATGAGATTTCTACGTTTGTAATTGGTATGCCCAAAAATATGGATGGCACAGAAGGAGAAAGAGTAGAAATTACTAAAAAATTCATACATAAATTAAAATGTAAATTTAATAATATAAATATAGAAACCGTTGATGAAAGACTGACTACAGTTGCAGCTCACAAAACTATGAATTACTTGAATGTCTCAAACAAAGAAAAGAAAAACATAGTGGATACTATATCTGCAGTATATATACTAGAAATGTATATGAACAAAAATAAGTCATCAAAATTGTAGAAATACAATGTAATTATAAATTAAAAATTCTGAAAGGAGAATATTAATAATGGATGAAGAATTAGATAACATTATAGTACTAAATGATGAGGATGGAAACGAAGTAAATTTCGAATTCTTAGATTTAGTAGAACTAGATGGAGAAGAATATGTAATATTATTACCAACAGATGAAACAGATGACGAACCAGGAGAAGTAGTTATATTACAAGTTGAAGATACTGATTCAGAAGACGAAGAATCTTATGTAAGTGTTGAAGATGAAGAAGTATTAAACAAAGTATTTGAAATTTTTAAAGAAAAATTCAAAGATGAATTCGACTTTATAGATGAAGATTAAAAAAATAGAACTTGCAGTTTTAACTGTAAGTTCTATTTTTTAATATCTTATTAATTTTGTCGTATAATCTAAATTAGAATAAGAGTCATATTCATATCCTAATGTATAAATATTGGTTGCTTGAATATCTTTTTCAAGCATCTGCAAAAGTTTTTTATTTCTACAAGTAGTTGTAAAATCTTTTACAGAAGTTACAATTGAAAGTTTTTTGTTTGTATGACATATTTCTGATAAAAGTTTCTCACCTTTAGAGTTAAAACCAAGAACTCTAATATATGGTTCGATTCTTTTTGAATTTTCCATATCTTCTTTTGTAAAACCTAAAAGTGCATATAGCAAAACTCTAAAAATTCGAGTTTGTGTATATCTTTTTGATTTTACAAGCCCCATAAATTCAGCTAAATTGTTAGATGAATTTGCAGCAGTTTTTATTAAATTTTCTAAGCCTTCACTAACATCAGGAAGGTTTGCAATTTCTGCAACAGTCATATTTCTTAAAACGAACATTATCTCTTTTTCAAATTTTTCAATACCATTAACATAATGCCCAGCTTTTATTGCATCTGCTAAAATATCATAAGAAGATTTTGGCATAAGCTTATCCATGGCGTAAAAATTCCTTTTTTTAATAAGCTCTCTAATGGATGTAGCACTTGCAAAATTATCTACTATCATTTTACTATTATAACCAGGACCAACTCTCTTTATTGCAAGTGGTTCAATAGTAGATTTGGTTAAGTTAAGAGCTTTTAGATATTCTATGGCAAGTATATTATTAGGTGATGATAACACATTTGCATATTTTCTAATATCATTTAGATACATCAAAAGTGCATTTTCACGAGCTTTTGGGAAAGAAATTCCTTTAGAAAGTTCATGAGATAGAAGAGATTTAAACTCTTCAGGCTCTTCTGTTAAAATATTTGCAAACTCTTTTAAAATAGAGATATCATTTAACTCGCAACCAAAAGATAATGTATCTACAATTTTAAGAGAATTAAAAATTTTAATTGCACCTAGTGCAAAATTTTCGGCACTTGAAATACTGTATATGCATGGGAGTTCTATAACTAAATCTATACCGTTTAAAAGAGCCATTTTGGTTCTTTCCCATTTGTTTATAACAGCTACATTGCCTCTTTGGACAAAATTACCAGAAATTACAGCAATAGAATAATTAGAATTTGTAATTCTCTTAGTTTCTTCTAAATGGTAAAGATGACCATTATGAAAAGGATTATATTCAGCTATTATTCCTAGAACATTATCCATAACTTTTATTTTCATTCCCTTCTAATATATAATTTTTATTGTATAGGAAAAATCGTCGAATTTTTTCTATACAACAAGGTTAATTTTCCTTGGACTGTGCATCGAAAGCTTCGGTTTCGCTAATGCACAATTTTCTTATTTACATTAATAACATTTATTGATATAATATCATAAAAACAAGAATAATGCAATTGATTTTATGTAGATTATTTTTGAAAATGGAGGATATGATGAAAAAGGTAATTATATATACAGACGGAGCGTGTTCTGGAAACCCAGGACCTGGAGGCTGGGGAACAATACTCATGTATGAAGATACAAAAAAAGAAATTTCCGGAGGAAAGAAAAATACAACAAATAATGTTATGGAAATTACAGCAGTAATAGAAGGATTAAAGCTTCTAAAATATCCATGCATTGTAGAGATATATAGTGATAGTGCGTATGTTGTAAATGCTTTTAACCAACACTGGATTTCAAATTGGAAGAAAAATGGTTGGAAAAATTCTAAAAAAGAAGATGTAAAAAATAGGGAACTTTGGGAAGAATTAGAAAGTTTATTAAAACCACATGAAGCAAGTTTTATAAAAGTTAAAGGGCATAGTGATAATGAGTTTAATAATAGGTGTGATGAGCTTGCGCGAAATGCCATAAAAAATTTGTAAAGCTTAATCATAGGAGGAAGAAGATGAGAATTGGGATTGATTTGGGTGGAAGCCATATTGGAATTGGTTTAATTCAAGAGGAAAAGATTTTTAGAAAAGTAGAATATAATTTTTCTGAAGAAGAAAAACAAAATATAAAGGAAACTATTAAAAAAGTTTTGGATAAAGAAATAGAAGAGATTTCAAGAATAGTTGATATAAGGACTATAGAATTTATTGGAGTTTCTGTTCCTCGGAAGACCAAAGAACGGGACTATTTATTATTCTCCTAATTTACAAGCAAATGAATTAAATATAGAGGAAATTATTAAAGAAAAAATACACAAAGATGTATATTTAAAAAATGATGGAATGTGTGCTGGAATTGCAGAAAAAGCATATGGCAGTTTAAAGGAAAGTTCAAATGGTATATTTTTAGGTATTGGAACAGGTATTGGTACAGCTGTATTTATGCATGGAAAATTAGAAGAAGATATTCGAAGTGCAGGACACATGATAATTGAAAAAAATGGTAAAAGATGTAATTGCGGAAAGAATGGATGTTATGAAGCTTATGCATCTATGAAAGTCCTTAAAACACAACTAAGAAATAGATTTCAAAATGAAAATTTATCTAGCAAAGAAATTCTAACATTATTGCAAAATTCAAACGAGATAACAAAAGTCGAAGATATTCTGAAAGAGTACATAGAATATTTGGCAATTGGAATTGCAAATATGGCAAGAATATGTAGTGCTGATACAGTATGCATTGGAGGAAGCTTTATATATTTTAAAGACATATTGTTTGAAAGATTAATAAAAGAATTAGACAGAATTATGGTGCCTATGGAAAAAGAAATGACAAAGATAAAACTTGCAACTCTCGGAAATGATGCAGGAATGATTGGTGCTACACTAATAAACTAAATATTACAATTTATAGTTTTTTATATTACAATTTTGTTACATTGTTGAAAAAAGTTGCATTATAAAATATAATACAATTGAGATAACTAAAGAAGGGAATGGATATATCATGGAAACATTTGCCGATTATATCTTAAGTGAAAAAGATTTTACAAAGAAAATGGAAATAGTTTACTATTTGCAAAAGAGAGCTAATATCTTTTTCGATAATTCAGTAATTTTAAAAGCAGAACTTGCAAGATTGTTTATTGACCAAATGAACATAGATGTAGATAAAAATTTAGTGATTACAGCATGTCTTCTATATGCTTGCAAAAAAAACATTGTATCTTATGACTTAGAAAAAATAAAAAGTTACGCTATAGAAGGAGCAAAATATCTTGAAACATTGGGATTTTCAAAAAAATTTTGCAAAATATGTACAGAAGTAAACAGATATGTAAATACAGAAAATAGAGAAAAGGAAAGCGACATATTAGAATTAGTTGATAACTTCGGAGGACTAGTATTAGATAGACCAGAGAGAAAAGGTTATCCAATAGATGAGGCAATGAACCTTTTAGAAAATAGAAATTTAAAAAATGTTGATAATAGATATTTAAAACAATTTAAGAAATTTATATATTCGAAAGAAGGTGTTGCTGCATGAGAAGTCTTGAAGAAAATGAAGTAGTACACAAATCAGATTATGACTTTAATCCAAAAGTTTTAGATGCAATTGCATTAGCCAAACTTACTAAAAATCCTAGAGACTATATTGATTGCATGTATGGAGGAAAGGATTTAAGAGACATAAGAGAAACTAATGAAGAAAAAAGAAATGGTAGTAGAAAAGTAGATTTAAG
>CALXJN010000080.1 GCA_944388635.1 uncultured Clostridia bacterium | reverse complement strand
ATTTGTATCTAAACCAGTAACTGTAAATGATAATAAATACCTAGACGGAGGAATAGCAGATAGTATACCAATAGATAAAATAATGAGCATGGATTTTGACAGAATAATAGTTGTACAAACAAGAGTTGAAAGTTACAGAAAAAAGAAATCTAATCAATTATTTTCTAAAATATATTATAGAAAATATCCTGAGTTTATAAAAACTATGAGCCATAGGTATTTAGAGTATAATAAAGAAGTAGAAAAAATATTAGAATTAGAAAGACAAGGTAAAATTATTGCAATAAGACCGTCTAAATTAATAAAAATAAAAAGAACAGAAAAAAATATAGATAAAATACAAGAAATGTATGATTTAGGAAGAAAAGATGCTTTAAAAATGTTAGATAAAATTGAGAATTTTATAAAATAATTTATTGTTAATTTATATTTTTTATGATAATATAAATATACTTAAAAGAAAGGGAAGATATTATGGCAGTTAGATTAAATGATAATAAAGAAGTTGTAAAAACAATTAAGGAAGGATTAAAAAGGACAGGAGGATATTGCCCTTGCAGAATAGAAAAAAATGATGACACAAAATGTATGTGCAAGGAATTTAGAGAACAAATAAAAGATCCAAACTTTGAAGGATATTGCCATTGTATGCTTTACTACAAATCAAAATAAATTTTAATTAATAAGGAGGAAATATTATGGCAGAAGTAAAATTGACAAGCGAAAATTTCGAAAGTGAGGTTTTGAACTCAAATGATACAGTTTTAGTAGATTTTTATGCAGATTGGTGTGGACCATGCAAAATGCTTGCACCAATAATCGAAGAAATTGAAGTAGAATATAGAGGAAGAATTAAAGTCGGAAAAATAAATGTAGATGATGAAAAAGAATTAGCAAATAGATATCAAATAGTTAGTATTCCAACATTATTATTATTCAAACAAGGTAAAATTGTAAAAACATCAGTAGGATTTCGCTCTAAATCAGAATTAGAAGAAATGCTACATGCTTAGTAAAAAAGAAGGAAGTAAAAATAATGCAAGAAAAAACAGAAAACAATAAGAACAAAACAGAAGGATTTATGAAAAGTGTGTTAGTTCTTATGATATCACAGCTTTTAATAAAACTGTTAGGATTTGTATATAGAGTATATCTTACAAATAGAGAAGGTTTTGGAGACGAAGGAAATGCAATATATAGTGGTGGATACCAAATATATGCATTATTACTTACTATATCTTCAATAGGTGTTCCAAATGCAATATCTAAACTTGTTTCAGAAAGAGTGGCAGTTGGAGATAATAAAGGAGCACATAGAGTATTTAAGATAGCATTAATGACATTTGGAATAATAGGTTTAATAGGCACTTTAATATTATATTTTGGAGCTGGATATATTTCAAATGTCATACTTCAAATTCCAGAGTCTGAACTAACTTTAGTTGCGCTCTCACCTGCTATATTTTTTGTAACAATAGCATCAGTTTTAAGAGGATATTTTAATGGTAGAGATAGGATATCAGCAACAGCAAAAGCTCAAACATTAGAACAAATTTTTAAAACAGTATTAACTGTAGTTGTAGTTGAAATAGTTGTATTGCTTTATGGTCAAAATGTAACAATTATGGCAGCAGGAGCAAATCTCGCAACTACGTTATCAGTAATTTTAAGCTTTGGTTATCTTGGACTTTATTACAAAATATATAAAAAGAATATGATAACAGATATCAAAGAAAATATAACTTATAAGGCAGAGAAAGTAACAAAAGTTGTAAAAAACATATTATTTGTGTCAATACCAATAACACTTAGCGCAATAATGTCTACTTTAAATAAAAACATAGATTCAATAACCGTTGTAAGAGGTTTAAAGAAATTTTTATCAGACGGAGAAGCAAAAATACAATATGGAATATTAAGTGGTAAAGTAGACACATTGATAACTTTACCATTATCATTTAATATTGCTTTTGCAACAGCACTTGTTCCAGCAATTGCAGCAGCAATTGCAAAAAAAGAAATTCAATCTGCATCAAAGAGAATATCATTTTCATTATTGGTTACAATTATAATTGGGTTGCCATGTACATTTGGAATGATAATTTTTGCACAGCCAATAATAGATTTGTTATTCCCAAATGCAACAAGCGGAGCTTTACTTTTGCAAATAAGTGCAGTTACAATAATTTTCTCAGTACTTGCTCAAACTGTAAATGGAGCACTTCAAGGTCTTGGCAAAATAATGGTACCAGCTGTATCATCATTTATAGGATTAATTGCAAAACTTATAACAAATATAGTTTTAATACAAATACCATGGATAGGAGTAAATGGAGCTGCAATAGGTTCTATAATTAATAATGTATTAGTATTTATGATAAGTTACTACATTTTAGCAAGGACAATTAAATTAGATGTAAAAATATACAAATGTGTAATAAAACCAATTTTAGCAACAGCAATTATGTGTATATGTTCATATTGTTTATATTTATTACTATTAGGCACATTTATTCCAGCCAAAATTATAACAATAATTTCTCTTGTATTTGCTATAGTAATTTATTTTATGGCAATTATAGCATTAAAAATATTTACAAAGGAAGAAATATATATGATACCTTATGGTACAAAAATATACAAATTGCTTGAAAGGCTTGGAATATATAAAGAAAACGAAAAACAAGCAAACTAGCAAAAAGACAAAAAACTGGAAAACCAACTTGTCTGTAAGCAAAACACAAAAAAATAAAACAAAAAAAGAAGGATTTTATAGAAATTTGACGAATAATAGATATTGTAGGTGGTTATAATCTACATAAAAGATAACTTATAGGAGGTAATGAAAATGAACAAATCTGATTTAATCGCAGCTATAGCTGACAAAACAGGTACAACTAAAAAAAGTGCAGAAGCTTCTTTAAATGCTATGACAGAAGTAATTACAGATGCATTAGTAAAAGGAGATAAAGTTCAATTAGTTGGATTTGGATCTTTTGAAGTTAGAAAAAGAGCAGCTAGAAAAGGAAGAAATCCACAAACTAAAGAAGAAATCAAAATACCTGCATCAAAAGCTCCAGTATTCAAAGCTGGAAAAGCATTAAAAGAATTAGTAAATAATTAATTTATATGATTATTTAGATATATAAATAACCTTTTAGATAAAATCTAAAAGGTTATTTTTTAACGAAGCAGTTAACATCTCTAAGTATATTTAAAATACTAGATTTATAGTTACTTAATTATATAAATTTTTCTCATATAAATCTTCAATATAGACATCTTTATCACCTGAGCCATCAATAAATCCAACAGTTGCAACATTGTCATTTACTTCTTGTAACCAAACGGGGTTATCATTATAATAAATATCACATTTTTCTTTGTTTTTTAAAATTTCACGAATTCTCTTGGCATCCATTTTAAAAACCTCCAAACTAATAACTTATATAAAATTTTAGTAAAAATTTCTCTTAAAAGAAGTATATACAATTTTAGGACAAAATATAACTTTGAATGAATAATTTTTTTCTTTTAACAAATAATAGATTTACATAAATGATACGAATGAATAATTTCTAAATATTGTAGAATTTTAGATAATTATGGTATTCGAAGGATTATCTCACATAGAGAAATGAAATATTAATTTTAATAGTAAAAAGGAGGAATAGAGTTTTGAAAGCAACAGGAGTAGTTAGAAGAATAGATGATTTAGGAAGAATAGTTATCCCAAAGGAAATACGAAAAGTACTTCGTATAAAGGAAGGAGATCCACTCGAAATATTTACAGATAAAGAAGGAGAAGTAATACTAAAAAAATATTCGCCAATAGGGGAACTTTCAGAGTTTGCAAGTGGATATGCAGAGACTTTATCAAAGACTACAGGACATATTGCATGTATTACAGATAAAGATACAGTTATCGCGGTGTCTGGAACATCTAAGAAAGATTTTTTAGAGCAAGATTTATCAAAAGAATTAGAACAATTAATGGATGATAAAGAAGCTTATATCAGCAAAGATAATAATGAGGTTTCAATACCAGTTATTAAAAGCGAAAATAAAGAGAAAAAGTTTAGTGCGCAAGTTGTTTATCCTATAATTGCACAAGGCGATGTAATTGGAAGCGTAATTCTTTTATCTAAAGATTCTAAAACAAAAATGGGAGAAACCGAGGCAAAAGTTGTTGAATCTGCAGCAGGATTTTTAGGAAATCAAATGGATATCTAAATAGAAAAATAAAGAAAAAATATTTTCATATAAGAAAAAGCATATTTTATAAAGAAATTTTACAAATTGTAAAAAATGTGCTATAATAATATTGTAGACGCTAGTTGGCGTTTGGGTTGAGTGCCCACCAAAAGGGCACAAGAAAGACCACGTTATGTGGTTAGAGAGGCATTATATATGCATTATGCACACAACCGGGTTGCTTATACTGCAATCGAAAAGCAGCTGAGCGAAATCGAAGAGCGCTATGCAAATGGCGAAATCGGTTTCGAGAGCTTCTGCCACTTGGTCAGAAAGGAAATGGCAAAGGCACGCATAACCAACCCCATTCCTAAGGAAGCTTAAGCCTTAGGGAGAAAAACACACCCCTTCACACTTTCAAAAAGTGTGGAGGGGCGTGTCTTTTTATTGTATAGGAAAAATCGTCAGATTTTTCCTATACAACAAGGTTAGGTTTCCTTGGGCTGTGCATATTTGCGAAGCAAAATGCACATGTGTGCGTCGAAAGCTTTGCTTTCGCTAACGCACACCTTTCTTATAAATAAAAAGAACAGTACGTATGAAATTTAATTAATACTTACTGTTCTTTTTATTTTAAGCAAATTCTTGCTTAGTCTTTT
>CALXJN010000079.1 GCA_944388635.1 uncultured Clostridia bacterium | reverse complement strand
ACCGAGATCTACACTCTTTCCCTACACGACGCTCTTCCGATCTCAGCAATAGTGTTTATACAAGCATATTCAGGCAAATCAAATTATGCAAACGAAAATTATAGTACAAGTGAAGCAGTAACAGGAGGAAATGAAGACCAAGTATGTAATATCAATGATATGTCAGGAAATAAAGTTGAATAAGTATATAGAATAATTTGTGTAAAGTTTAAAAATAAACCTTCTTATGATAAAATAAAAAATGTCATAAGGAGGTTTTTAAATATGGCGAAAAGAGAAAAAATAAGTGAAGAAAGAAAAAAACTAATACAGGAGTTTATCAAAAGTAATGATTTAAAAACAGCGGGAGATATACAGGAAGCAATAAAAGATTTGTTTAAAGATACAATACAAGAAATGTTAAATGCAGAATTAACAGAACATTTAGGATATGAAAAAAATGAATATACGGATGATAATGAAAACTACAGAAATGGATATAGCCAAAAGACAGTTCATTCCACAGAAGGAGATATAACCTTAAATGTACCAAGAGATAGACAAGGAACGTTTGATCCAGTAATAGTAGAAAAAGGACAAAAAGACATATCAAGCATAGAAGAAAAAATAATAAAAATGTATGCAAGAGGGATGTCAAATCAAAATATATATGAAGAGATGCAAGAGCTATACGGAGTAAAAGTAAGCCCAGATATGGTAACAGCAATAACAGATAAGATAATACCAGAAATAAGAGAATGGCAAAAAAGGCAATTAGAAGAGCAATATGCAATAGTATTTGTAGATGCAACATATTTTAATGTAAAGCAAGATGGAATAGTAGTAAAAAAGGCAGTATATATAGCATTAGGAGTAACAATGACAGGAGAAAAAGAAATATTAGGATTTTACATAGGAGATTCAGAAAGTGCAAAATACTGGACAAGTATATTAAATGAATTGAAGAATCGAGGAATAAAAGACATACTAATACTATGTGCAGATGGTTTAAAAGGATTAAAAGAAGCAATAGGTACAGTATATCCAACAACAGAATTTCAACGTTGTATAGTGCATATGATAAGAAATACATTGCAATATGTATCATATAAAGACAGGAAAGAATTAGCAAGGGATTTAAAACAAATATATCAAGCACCGACAGAAGAAGTAGGATATAACAATTTAATAGAGCTAGAAGAAAAATGGAGTAAAAGAAAGGTATCCTTAGATAACTGGATAAATAATTGGGATAATATACAGCCATTCTTTAAATATGGTCCAGAGACAAGGAAAATAATGTATACAACGAATGCAATAGAAAGTCTAAATAATTGTTACAAAAAATTAAATCGAGGACGTAGAGTATTTCCTACACAACAAGCTTTAGAAAAAAGTATGTATTTATCCACAAAAATCATAACAGAAAAATGGACTAGCAGATATCCAAATTGGGGAGTTACACTATCTGAATTACACACATATTTCCCTGATAGAGTAGATATTAATTAATGGTAATATTTACCATATTAATATAAAAATAAAGTATGCTAAAAACAAAATTTTAACATACTCTATTAATTGAACCTTGACAATTAAATAATCATAAGTTAATATATATTTATCTTAAATATTAATTTTTGTCAATTCAATTATTAAAATTTTAATATTTTTATCATAAGAAGTTTAAAGTTTACACAAACTTTCCGATATACTCACCAAGGAAGTACTACATAAATCTTTTATAGTACTTCCTTGATTATACAACTAACTTTTCTCATTATATATTCGAAAATATTATGAATATTATCTAACAATTTTATTCATTTTCAGCACTATATACTAATACTTCATTTAAATCTTCATTTTCCAATAATGAACCTTTTATGCTTCCTGTTGTTACAATGTCTACTTCTTTCTCTAACGCTTCCTCTAAAGCATATTTTACTTCTACAATTTTAAACCCTTCTGCAACATCTTCTGTTTTTACTAATATATCTATATCGCTATTTTTATTTTGTTTCTTTTTTGCATAAGAACCAAAAACCCATATATAAGTAAGCTTATACTTTTTAGCAACAGGTTTAATTTTTTCTTTAATCTTTTCAATCTCAGACATATTATCACTCCACATTTAATATTTTTTTGCAAAATTCTTTTATTTTTAACGTTTCTTTGTCTGCAACATTCCATAATATCAGTTTATCAATAGTTTCATAATTATGTACTACAATATCTCTCATTCCTGCAATATTTTTCCATGGAATTTCTTTATTTGCCTCACGAAATTCTATTGATAATTTTTTCGCTAATTCTCCTATTTGAGTAACTGGTGTTAATATAGCATTTTGATAAATACTGTTTTTTTCAAATTCTTCAAAATTATTGCCAAAATATTTCTTTGTATCTTCTATTATATTACAATGTTTAATAATTGTTAATAATATTTTTCGTGTTTTTTCTTCCATTCTAAAATTAATTCCTTTCAAAGTTAAATATAATATAATTATATACTATTATACAATTATTGTCTATAATCTTTTATCGTTTTTATATTATTCTATATGCCAAGTAAATGTTTGTTTTTTCTACATATAATAGTTACATTTTTTCTATATTTCTTTTACGAATATGTTTATTATTAATTGTTTATACTTTGTTTGTAATGTATTTATATGTCATGTATGATTTACTCCCCTATTTTTTCCTATTTTGTTATTTTTTACACTTGACATGCAACGTAGGTTAAGTTAAAATTAAGTTAACGTGAAATGTGGTAAGCTAAAAGAGCAAGTACTATATAAAAATTTATTTGCTCCTTGTTGGTCGCCTCGCTAGAAACTGTAAATGGCAAAGCCATAACAGTTTCTTA
>CALXJN010000078.1 GCA_944388635.1 uncultured Clostridia bacterium | reverse complement strand
TGAGTTTTTCTAACTCTTTTATTTCATCATTTCTTTATACTTCATATATGTTTTCACATATATTTCCGCTTGGTCTCTTAAAGGATTTTTTGTTTACTTTTCAATGTACTTTTTCTTGTTTTTTCTCTGTTTCTCACAGAGCTTTTTTATTATACATTTTTCATGTGCAAATGTCAATACTTTTTTCAAAATTTTTTTAAATTTTTTTAAGTTTTTTATCGTTTAAAATTAATTTTCTTGAAATGCTTTTAGTTACTAGCGTTTGCGCTTTATTTACAAAAAGTGAAGCAGT
The DNA here is from genome assembly GCA_944388635.1 of uncultured Clostridia bacterium. Taxonomy (GTDB): domain Bacteria; phylum Bacillota; class Clostridia; order TANB77; family CAG-508; genus JAAWPK01. Next base: position 5,333 of record CALXJN010000078.1, on the reverse strand, counting down.
AATATTTAGGCTTAAATATTACTGCTTCGTTTATCATCTAATTTATTCACATATTTTTAGCATTGCTTCTTTTAGTTCTTCTAATTTCTTATCTGCGCTTTCCATAGTGTTTTCTTTTGTTCCCATGTAGAATTTAATTTTTGGTTCTGTTCCTGAAGGCCTTACACAACACCATGCATCATTCTCAAGTGCAAAGTATAATACATTTGATGTTGGAAGTGTTGTTTCTTCATCTTTTCCTGTTTTTAAATTCTTAATTGTATGTTTTTGATAATCTCTTATTTCTTCTACTTTGAAATTTCCTACACTTTCTATTGTTGTATTTCTCAATTTTTCAATTATCTCTTTTATTTTTTCTTTTCCTTCTATTCCTTTTAAAGTCATTGTAGCAAGTGTTTCTCTATAGTATCCATACTTTTCATATATATTTATCATTTGTTCCCATAAAGTTAATCCTTGCTTTTTATAAAAGGCTGCTGCTTCACAAAGTAACATTACAGCAACTATTGAATCTTTATCTCTTGCATGTGTTCCAGCAAGGCATCCGTAGCTTTCTTCAAATCCAAATAAATACTCATAAGATTTATTTTGTTCAAATAATTTTATTTGTTCTCCAATATATTTAAATCCTGTTAGTGTTTCTATTAATTTAATATTATATTCTTTTGCAATTGCTTTTGTCATATTTGATGATACAATTGTTGTAACTATTGCTCCATTTGCAGGTATTAAATTTCTTTTTTTCTTTTCTGATAAGATATATTCTGCAATTAGAAGTGCTGACATATTTCCTGTAAATGGTACATATTCATTTGTTTTAGGATCTATTGCATACACTCCTAGTCTATCTGCATCTGGATCTGTAGCAAGGACAACATCGGCTTTCTTTTCTTTGGCAAGTTTTAATGCAAGTTCAAAAGCTTTTGGATCTTCTGGGTTTGGATAACTAACTGTTGGGAAATCTCCATCTGGCATTTCTTGTTCTGGAACTACATATACATTTTTAAATCCTATTTCTTTTAATATTCTTCTTGCTGGTATATTTCCTGTTCCATGTAATGGTGTATATACAATAGTCATATCATCAGCCATCTCTTTTACTATATCCATATTTAAAGATTGTTTCTTTAGTTCTTCTATATATCTGTCATCTACTTCTTTTCCAATTGTATGATATAAACCTTTTTCTTCTGCTTCTTTTCTATCCATTTGCTTAATTTCAGCATAATCTGTTACATTATTTACTTCTTCAATTATTTGTTTATCCTTTGGTGGAACTATTTGTGCTCCATCTTCCCAATATACTTTATATCCATTATACTCTGGTGGGTTATGACTTGCTGTTACAACTATTCCTGCAATACAACCTAGTTCTCTTACCGCAAATGATAATTCAGGTGTTGGTCTTAATGAGTCAAATCTATATGTTTTTATTCCATTTGCATTTAAGCAAAGTGCTGCCATTTCACTAAATTCTTTAGACATGTGTCTTGAATCATAAGCAATTGCAACACCTCTTGCTTGTCCTTTTTCTTTTATTATAAAATTTGCAAGTCCTTGAGTTGCTTTTCCAACAGTATAAATATTCATTCTGTTTGTTCCAGCTCCTATTATTCCTCTAAGTCCTGCTGTTCCAAATTCTAAATCTTGATAAAATCTCTCTTTTATTTCTTTATCATTTCCTTTTAGTGCTATTAATTCTTTTCTTGTATTTTCATCGAATACTGGATTATTGCACCATTCTTCATATTTTTCTAAATAATCCATATTAATCTTCCTTTCTAAAATAAATTTATCTAAAAATTTTAATGACTAAATTAATTATTTGGTACAATTTTTATGCTTGTACTTTCTTCATCATTTACATATACATCAAAATACTTTGTATCAATATTAGCTTTTTCTGCTCCATATATCTTTCCGTCAAATTCTGTATAAACTATAATTGCAACATCTTCATCTGATGTATCAATTTCTATTTCTTTTAATTCATCTATTTTTATATAATCGCTAATTACTTGTGTAAAAAAGTTATAATCTGGCAAGTAATATGCATATACCTTATCATAATCCAATTTTAAAAATTTTGCAATCTCTATATAATCATTTTCTGTTTTTAGCCCATTTCTTGTAATATTTGAGCAACAAACCGTTACTGATAAGCTCGTTAACAATACCGTTACCGCTCCGATTACTAGAATATTTGTATAATTACTTATCAATTCATGACCGCTTTTATGGATAATTTTACAAGTAATAATTATAAATCCTATTATAATTATTACAGTCGAAAATCTAAATGTCAAATCTAATAATTCTAATATTATCAAAAAATAACCGGTCAATTACTGTTGATCTTCTATTATCTGCCATAGTATAGTACATAGTTAAATATATTAAAATTATCAGATATGTAATAATCGTTGCTTTATTTATTTTTAATTGCTCTTTTGGGCATTTAAAAAACATTAATAAATATGGTATAAAAAATATTGCTAAATATCTAAAACAAACTTTACTTGGAAATAGTTTTCCACCTTCTTCTGGTATAAATACTATTGCCGAAACTTCAACTATTGCAAATATTGCTTCTAATGTAATTAATTTTATAAATTTTTTATCTTCGTCTTTATAATATTTTAATTTTGTCAAAGGTATCATTACTGGCAAAATTCCCATACTAAACAATGAAAATACAATATAGCAAAATATACCATATATAAAAGAAGCTATTTTAGGTATATCTATTGGAAATATGCTAAATATCTGCGTTTCGTAGTGGTTCGTACCTTCACTAAAATTATTTATTGCATAGATTGCTAGTAATCCAAGTAAAACTAATATTGCAAATATTAACCCTTGTATTATTATTTTTCGTATAGATTTATATTTTTTCTCTCTTACTGCTTCTACAAAGAAAAATAGAAAATATGCCATTGGAAACACTATTGTGTATGACTTTGTAAAAAATAGCAAAACAAATAGTATAATTATTGTAATATCTTGTTTGGTTGTCTTTTCATCTTTCCTTTGTAGTTTTGCATATGTAAAATATGAAAGCCATAAAAACAATGGATAACTTAAATTTTCTTGTATCAAATACATTCCTGATATCATCTCTGGAAGTATTACTGTTATTGCTGCGATTATCATTGCTCTAGTTTTGCTTTTTAATATTTCTTTGCTTAGTAAATATGCTGGAAATATACTTGATACGACTAGTATAATTCCTATCATTCTCATTAGAAATGTTATATTTTCTGGAGAATATAAGAAATATGCTAAAGATATAATTATTGGGTATAATACACAGCTATAATTTATAATTTCGTATCCTCTTGAAAAATTATGTTCAAAAAAGAACGCTCTTGCCATATTTACATACAGTTCTTCATCATTTTTTAAAAACATTGCATTTGTCATCCTGCTCGCAATAATTCCATAAAATAAAACAGCAAATAAAAATATCAATATAACGCATAACTTTGTATGTTTTTCTATTATTACTTTTAACTTTTCATATATAGCTTTCATTAACTTTTCCTTTTATTTTTTATGATTTAAGCATTTTCTTTTCTTCTTTTATCAAATTGGTATAAAACTATTATACCTACTCCAAATACTAATATTATTGCAGACATAGCTCCGCCAACATAATAAGGTGTTTGTCTTAAAGCAAATATTATGATTGATATTGGTATTAGCATTAATAATTTTTTCCAAATTTTATCTATTGCAGATATTTTACTTGCTACAAATTCATTTATTGTTATTGCTACAACTGCACTGTTAATCATCATAAGTACAACATATAACATTAGTGCCGTAATTGATACTGCTACACCTATTGTTGTAAATAACAATGCAATCATTATTAAAGGAAGTAATATTGTAAATGCTGCTCCTATAGCTGCTGCAAGCAATCCTTTTGTTGAAAGATATTCTTTTGACTTTTCTATAAATTTAGGGGCTAAGAATAATAATGCTCCATAAATAATTATTGTATATATTGTATTTTCAATTCCATCATAAATATAATTACTAATTATATCTGTATTTTCTTCCTCTTTTACTTCTGTATAATTTATTTCTCCATTTATTGTTGCTTTTTCAATATTTTCTATAACCCTTATTGATGTATAATTCATATTTCTTCCTAGATATAAACAATTGTCTCCGTCTTTATATACAGAAATATTATTTCCAGCTATGTCAATATCTCTTCCTACTGCTCCATATAAATATGCTGTATTAGCAGTAATTTTTGCATCTCTATAAATCGTTCCTTCTTTTGTTAATGAAACCTCATTAGCTGCTAAATATACATCATATGCAAATCCTGACATATTAATCTTATCTGCATAAGCAAAAATATGATTTCCTATATATGCATCTTGTTCAATTGTAAGAGTTGAGCAAAACACAAATAATGAACCATTTATTCTTCCTGTTATTTCTACATCTTGCCCAAAAACAAATACATTTCCATCTACATTTTTATCCATAACATATGTTGATTTATTATAGTCATCTTCGTCATTGAAAAAGATATATAAATCCCCATAATATATATCCTCTTCCTCTTTATTTGTATTTTCATCTGCATTTTCAGATGTAGTTACAACATTGTTTTCATTACTTCTTGTTTCTAGTGCTAATACATTTGTAGTCATAAAAACTAATAATATAGAAGCTAAAACAGATATTATAATAAATATTTTTAATTTGTTTTTCATCTATTTCCTCCTTTAAAATGAAATATAGCTATATAATATCTTTTATCATATTTTTTGTCAATATAATTTTAGAAATTTATTTCATAAGAAAATCTGACGATTTTTTCTATACAATAAAGAATGGCGGGCCGGAGAACCCAGCCCGCCATCTGCGGAGGTATTACATTACACCTGTTTTAGTACAGGCATGCGTAGCCGAATTCACGGCTGTCGCTCTCGTAAATCGGATAGTCCAACTTGCGAAGGACATCCAACACGCTCTCTTTTCCAGGCATGCCTGCCCAGAAGAAGAAGAAATTGTGCTCATGGAGACGGATTGCCTCACAGAGCTCGGATACTGCAATTCTCATTGCAGTAGTTTCCCCATTTTCATGGAGAATAACATTGGAAGGTTCAACGCCTTCACGCATCATTTCCAATGCCTTTTCCCGGTTCACTAACATATAATTACCTCCTTGTTTACCGGATTGTAATTATATTATAGCACTTTTATATATACTTTGTCAAAATAGATTATTCATCTATATGTGTCCTCATTGAACACATTCTTGCATAAGAAAATTGGACGTTAGCGGAAGCAAAGCTTCCGACGTCCAC
>CALXJN010000077.1 GCA_944388635.1 uncultured Clostridia bacterium | reverse complement strand
GTCAGATTTTTTCTATACAACAAGGTTAATTTTCCTTGGGCTGTGCGTATTTGCGAAGCAAAACGCACATGTGGACGTCGGAAGCTTTGCTTCCGCTAACGTCCAATTTTCTTATGACAACTTTTTCAAAAAAAGTATTGATTTACCTAAACTTATATGCTATAATTGATAAGGTTATAAATTAGACACATAAGATTAGTCTGTAAAAAGTGCTTTATTTATATAAAAAGTCTTTACAGATGTTTTAAAATCTTATGGATGTTAAAACTAAAAGGAGGAATTTAAAATGGCAGTAGTTGCAATGAAACAATTACTTGAAGCAGGTGTTCATTTCGGACATCAAACAAGAAGATGGGATCCTAGAATGGCTGAATATATTTACCAAGCTAGAAACGGTATCCACATTATTGATTTACAAAAGACATCTAAAAAAATTGACGAGGCTTATGCTTTCGTTAAAGAACAAGTTGAAGAAGGAGCTACAGTTCTATTTGTTGGAACAAAGAAACAAGCTCAAGAATGCATGAAAGAAGCAGCTTTATCTTGCGAAATGTTCTATGTTGATCAAAGATGGTTAGGTGGAATGCTTACAAACTTTGGAACAATTAGAAAAAGAGTAGAAAGACTTAAAAAATTAGAAACAATGCAAGAAGACGGAACTTTTGATGTATTACCTAAAAAAGAGGTTATAGGTTTAAAGAAAGAAATGGAAAAACTTGAAAAGAACCTTGGCGGAATTAAAAATATGGAAAAATTACCAGGAGTTATATTCATAGTTGATCCTAAAAAAGAAAGAACAGCTATATTAGAGGCTAAAAAACTAAAAATACCAGTAGTAGGTTTAGTTGATACAAATTGTAGCCCAGAAGATATTGATTATCCAATACCTGGAAATGATGATGCTATTCGTTCAGTAAAACTTATAGCAACAGTTATAGCTAATGCTGTTATTGAAGGAAAACAAGGAGAAGTTCTTTCATTAGAAGATAATACTAATAATGAAGAACAAGAAAATGAAGCAGCAGAAGTAAAAGAAGAAAACACAGAAACAGAAGTAGAAGAATAATTTTTTAAATCTCGATATATAAAAATAAAGGAGTGAATAAAAGTATGGTAACTGCAAGTTTAGTTAAGGAATTAAGAGAAAAAACAGGTGCTGGAATGATGGATTGCAAAAAAGTATTAACAGAAACAGACGGAGACATGGAAAAAGCAGCTGAATTATTACGTGAAAGAGGAATTGCAAAAGCAGCTAAAAAATCAAGCAGAATAGCTGCAGAAGGTTTAGTTGTTGCTTATGTATCTGATGATAAAAAAACAGGTGCAGTTGTTGAAGTTAATGCTGAAACTGACTTCGTTGCTAAAAACGAAGAATTTAAAACATTTGCAAATGATGTTGCAGAACAAGTAGTTAAAGAAAACCCAGCAAATGTTGAAGAATTACTTTCACAAAAATGGATTAAAGATACAAGCAAAACAGTATCAGAAGTATTAACAGACAAAATCGCTACTATTGGTGAAAATATGTCAATAAGAAGATTTGTAAGATTTACTTCAAATGGTTTAGTTGAAAAATACATCCATGGAGAAGGAAAAATTGGTGTTCTTGTTTCTATGGAAGGTGGAAACGAAGAAGTTGCAAAAGATATATGCATGCAAATTGCAGCTGCTCGTCCAGAATATTTAGATGAAACTGCTGTACCAGAAGAAAGAGTTGCCAAAGAAATGGAAATTTTAAAAGCACAAGCTATGAATGAGGGAAAACCAGCAGAAATAGCAGAAAAAATGGTTAAAGGAAGAATAAACAAATTCTATGGAGAAATTTGTTTAGTTGATCAACCATTTGTTAAAGATCCAAATATTAAAGTTTCTGATTTACTTTCTTCAAAAAATGCAAAAGTTATTGAATTTGCAAGAATTGAAAGAGGAGAAGGATTAGAAAAGAAAGAAGAAAACTTTGCAGAAGAGGTTGCAAAGCAAATTAATGGTTAATTAAAAAAGAGGACTTTTAGTCCTCTTTTTTTAGGGAACATAAAAAGGAAAAAAGAAAAATACAAATTTTTTTTTCTTATAATTATAAAAAAATCATATAAATGTTTTAAATTTTTTTGTAAAGTTTTAAAACGGAAAGGGAGAATAATGAAAGGATACTTGGTTCTAGAGAATGGACAAATATTTGAAGGAGAAAGAATAGGCTATGTAAAAGATACTTGTCTTGAAGTAGTTTTTAATACATCAATGGTAGGGTATTTAAAAGTATTTACAGATCCGTCTTATGCTTCACAAGGAGTTGTAATGACATATCCATTGATTGGAAACTATGGTGTAATACCAGAAGATATCGAGTCAAAAAAAGCATGGGTAAGTGCAATATTTATACATGAACTTGCAGAAACAGCAAGCAATTTCAGGAATGCAGAAGATTTAGAAAAATATTTAATAGAAAATGAAATTCCAGGGCTAAAACATATAAATACAAGAAAATTAACTAAGATACTCAGAAACAGTGGAACAATGAGAGGGAAAATTACATCTAATATAGATAATTTAGAATGTATAATAAAAGAAATTAAAAGCTATAATCCAACCAATTTAGTACGGAATGGTTTCAACTAAAAGACCTTATGTAATAGGAGATGGCGATTACAAAATTGCACTCCTTGATTTTGGTTGCAAGGCAAATATAATAAGAGAGCTTTTAAAGAGAAATTGCACAATATATGTATATCCACAAGATAGCTCAAAAGATGCTATTTTAGAATGCAAACCAGATGGTATCCTACTTTCAAATGGACCTGGGGATCCAGAAGATTGTAAAATTGCAATAGATACAGTAAAAGAGTTATATAAGACAGACATTCCAATACTTGGAATATGTTTAGGACATCAATTAATGGCACTTGCAACAGGAGCAAAAACTGCAAAATTAAAGTATGGACATAGAGGACCAAATCATCCTGTAAAAGATTTAAAAACAGACAGAGTATATATTACTTCGCAAAATCATGGCTACTATGTAACTGATGATAGTGTTGATAAAGATACAGCTGAGGTTTCATTTATTAATCTAAACGATGGTACAGTAGAAGGATTAAGCTACAAGAATAAAAAAATATTTACAGTTCAATTTCACCCAGAAGCTTGTCCGGGACCTGAAGATACATCATATATTTTTGATGAATTCTTAAAATTAATTTAAATTATAATATAATTTTAGAAAGGAAAATAATTATGCCAAGAAATAAAAAGATAAAAAAAGTTTTAGTAATAGGTTCAGGACCAATAATAATAGGGCAAGCAGCAGAATTTGATTACGCAGGAACTCAAGCTTGTGTAGAGTTAAAAAAAGAAGGATTAGAAGTAGTACTTGTTAATTCAAATCCAGCAACAATTATGACAGATAAACATATGGCAGATAAAATATATATAGAACCATTAACAGTTAAAACAGTTAAGAAAATAATTGAAAAAGAAAAGCCAGATAGTATACTCCCAAACCTTGGAGGGCAAACTGGGCTAAACATTGCTATGGAACTTGAAGAACAAGGATATTTAAAAGAGAAAAATATAAAACTACTTGGGACTTCGCCAGAAGGAATAAAAAATGCTGAAGATAGGCAAGCTTTTAAGGATATGATGGAAAGCATAAATGAACCATGTGTTGCAAGTAAAGTGGTAAATACAGTAGAAGCAGCAGTAAGTTTTGCAGGAGAAATCGGATATCCAGTAATTGTAAGACCAGCATATACCCTAGGTGGAACAGGTGGTGGAATTGCATATACAGAGGAACAACTAAGAGATATAAGTTCACATGGATTGCATTTATCAAGAGTATGTCAAGTATTAATTGAAAAATGCATATCTGGTTGGAAAGAGATAGAATATGAAGTAATAAGAGATTCTAAAGGAAACTGTATTACTGTATGTAATATGGAAAATATAAATCCTGTTGGAGTACATACAGGAGATAGTATCGTTGTTGCACCTTCACAAACTCTTGCAGACAAAGAATATCAAATGCTTAGAACATCTGCAATTAAAATAATATCAGCACTTAAAATAGAAGGTGGATGCAATGTACAGTTTGCACTAAATCCAAATAGTTTTGAGTATGCAGTAATAGAGGTTAACCCAAGAGTTAGCCGTTCATCTGCACTTGCATCAAAAGCTACAGGTTACCCTATTGCCAAAGTCGCAGCTAAAATTGCAATTGGGTATACATTAGATGAAATAAAAAATGCAGTAACAGGAAAAACATATGCTTGTTTTGAGCCAGTACTTGATTATGTTGTAGTTAAAATTCCAAAGTGGCCATTTAATAAATTTTTAACAGCTAGCAGAGAACTCGGAACTCAAATGAAAGCAACAGGAGAAGTAATGGCAATAGCTCCAACACTTGAGGCAGGGCTTATGAAAGCGGTACGCTCACTAGAAGAAAATGTTGACTCACTTATACTTCCAAAGTTTGCAAGTTATACAGATGAACAAATAAGGGCAGAACTCAAGAATGTAAGTAATGAAACTTTATGGGTAATTGCAGAAAATTTAAGAAGAGGTATGACAATAGAGCAAATACACCAAGCAACAACTATTGATACATTTTTTATAAGTAAAATTAATAATTTAGTAAAATTAGAAGAAGAGCTAAAATCAAATAATTTAAGTATTGAACTTCTAAGAAAAGCTAAAGAATATGGATATACAGATTTTGTAATATCAAGACTTTCAAAAGTTCCAGTGGAGGAAATAAAAAAGAAAAGAGAAGAAAATGGAATAATTGCAAACTTCAAAATGGTAGATACATGTGCAGCAGAATTTGATGCAGAAACACCATACTATTATTCAAGTTATGATGATGAAAATGAAGCTATAGAAGAAACAAATAAGAAAAAAATTATAGTATTAGGTTCAGGACCGATAAGAATAGGACAAGGAATCGAGTTCGACTATTGTAGTGTGCATTCTGTATGGGCTTTAAAGAAAAAAGGATACGAAACAATAATTGTAAACAATAATCCGGAAACAGTTAGTACAGATTTTGACATAGCAGATAGATTATATTTTGAACCACTAACTCCAGAAGATGTAGAAAATATTGTAAAAGTAGAAAAACCATATGGAGCAATAGTACAATTTGGAGGACAAACAGCAATTAAACTAACAAAAGCATTAAAAGACATGGGTGTCAAAATCCTTGGAACACAAGAAAGAGATATGGATAGAGCAGAAGATAGGGAATTATTTGATGAAGCGCTAAATAATTGTGGAATTTTAAGACCAAAGGGTAGTACAGTATATACAGTAGAAGAAGCTATAAAAGTAGCGAATGAACTTGAATATCCAGTGCTAGTTAGACCTTCATATGTACTTGGTGGTCAAGGAATGGCTATAGCGTATGATGATAAAGAAATAACAGAATTCATTAATGAGATAAATAAAACGGTTCAAGAACACCCTATACTTGTTGATAAATATATGCTTGGAAAAGAATTAGAAGTTGATGCAATATGTGACGGAGGAGACATCTTAATACCAGGAATTATGGAACACTTAGAAAGAGCAGGTATTCATTCAGGAGATAGTATTTCAGTATATCCAACTCAAAATATTTCTGATGAACATCAGAAAAAGATAATTGAATATACAGAAAAAATTGCAAAAGAACTTAATGTTATAGGTGTTTTGAATATACAATTTATAATTTGCAAGGGAGAAGTATATATAATTGAAGTAAATCCTCGTTCAAGTAGGACTGTACCATATATAAGCAAAGTAACAAATTTACCTGTTATAGACATTGCAACAAGAGTAATACTTGGAGAAAAATTAAAAGATATGGAATATGGAACAGGTATATATAGGAGAAGCGATTATATAGCAATTAAAATGCCAGTGTTCTCATTCGAAAAAATAAAAAATGCAGATACAAGCTTAGGTCCAGAAATGAAGTCAACAGGAGAAGTACTTGGAGTTTCTAAAAATTTTTCAGATGCAATAGTTAAGGCATTTATAGCATCTGGAGTAAATATACCTAAGTCAGGCAATGTTTTAATAACAGTAAGAGATAAGGATAAAGAAGAAATGCTTCCTTTAGCTAAAAAATTATTTAATAAAGGATTTAATATATATGCAACAAAGGGAACAGGAGCATTTTTAAAAAACAACGGAATAGATGTTACGATTGTAGAAAAAATATGGGAAGGAGCAGAAAGCATACCAAACTTACTACAACTTGGAAAGATTAACTTTATAATAAATACACCAACTAAAGGAAAAGAGTCAAATCGTGACGGATTTAAAATAAGAAGATTAGCTGCTGAATCAAAAATACCATGTTTTACATCACTTGATACAGCAAATGCGCTATATGACGCAATAGAAGATACAAAAACAGAAGAAGAACTTGAAGTTGTAGATATAACAGAAGTTTAAGACAATTTTCACAAAAAAGTTTAGGCAAATATATTTACACTCAAATTTATATAACTAAAGACAAAAACATACCTAACTAAAAAACGTTCTAATACAACCCTCAAATGAATAGAATTAAACAAAAGTATTCATATTCTAATGGAGGGCTATCATGAAAGGTATAACAATAGAGGAACGTGCATGCTTACTCGCACGATATATTATAGATTCAAAAGATACAGTTAGAGGAGCTGCGAAAAAATTTCGGGATTTCCAAAAGCACTGTGCACAAGGATGTGAGCGAAAGACTTATAAAGATAAATCCAGCGTTAGCAGTAGAGGTAAGGAAAATACTAGACGAAAATAAAGCAGAAAGACATATAAGAGGAGGTATGGCAACAAAACTTAAATACATAAAGAAAGAAGATGAAGAAAAACAAACTGCATAGAAGTAAAAAGGAAGGTATTTTGCCTTCCTTTTTGCTTAAAAACCTAGAAAATGTAACATTAAGTAAATCTTAATAATATTATTTTAATAAAAAGACTTTATCTTTTAGAAGTTTTGTATTATAATAGTACTATCGTAAGTTGTAGCCTCAAGAAATGTAGATATAACTTAGAGAAAGGAAATATAAATATGGAAGAAAAAAAGAAAAAAGATGTAAAGAAGGAAGAACAAAAAAGTTCAGATAACGAAAATACTATGATATATAAACCAGTAAAGAAAAAGGGCAAAAACAAGAAAAAGAAAAAACATCCAAGACTTAGATTACTACTTAAAATCTTACTAATTACATTTATATTACTTGTAGTTATAGGAGGAGGAATATTTGCAGCAATATTATATAGATGTATTTGGGGAGACTGGGCAATAGATGAAGAAACACTAGTCATAAGTTATACAAATTCAACTATGTATGATATAAATGGAAATGAAATACTTAGCCTCAGTGGAGAAGAAAATAGAGAGATAATAAGTAAAGAAGAAATGTCTCCATACTTATTTGACGCATTTATTTCAATAGAAGACGAAAGATTTGAAAGCCATAACGGAGTAGACTGGAAGAGAACAGCAGGTGCATTATTTACGTTTGCAACAAATGGAGGAGAATCATCTTATGGTGGAAGTACAATAACTCAGCAGCTTGTTAAAAACTTAACAGGAGAACGTGCAGATTCAGCATTTGATGGCGCCCTTAGAAAAATAAAAGAAATAGTTAGAGCATACCAAGTAGAAGATATACTTTCAAAAGACCAAATACTTGAAATGTACTTAAACTTAATTCCACTTGGAGGTGGAGGCAAAAACTTATATGGTGTGCAAACAGCAGCAAGATTTTATTTTGACAAAGAAGCAAAAGATTTAACACTTGTAGAATCAGCATATTTAGCAGGTATAACACATGCACCAAATACATATAATCCTTTCACAGAAACAGATAAAACAGAAAGGATAAATAAAAGAGTAAAAACAGTACTTGGAAAAATGCTTGAACTCGGAAAAATTACACAAGAAGAATATGATGCTGCAATACAAGAAGTAGATGCAGGAATAAAATTTACTCAAGGAACAGTATATCAAAATAACAACTTAACATACCATGCAGAAGCAGCAGTAGATGAAATACTTGAAGATTTAATGGAATTAAATAATTGGTCTAGAGATGAAGCAAAAATGCATTTGTATGGAGACGGATATCAAATATACACAACATACGATCCAAATGTACAAAGCGCAATAGATGAGCAATATATAAATAATAGTAGTAAATGGACTACAAAATATAAGACAGTAACAAGAGAAGATAATGAAGGAAACAAAACAGAAGTAGAAGTAAGAAGAGAATCTGCAATGGTAATAATAAATCCAGAAACAGGATATGTAGTTGCAGGAACAAGTGGATTTGGAGAAAAGACAACATCAGAAGGATTTAATAGAATGGTAAAAGCAACCCATAGCCCAGGTTCTGCAATAAAACCATTAGCAGTAATAGGACCATCACTAGAAGAAGGATTAATTACAGCAGCATCTGTTGAAGATGACACACCAACAACATTTGGAGATTATTCTCCAAGAAATGACAGCTCAGGATATTATGGATTAATGAACGTTAGGTATATCTTAAGAGTATCAAGAAATATACCAGAAGTTAAATTTATGAAAAGACTAACAGTTGCAAAATCACTCGAATATTTAGCAAACTTTGGATTAGATACAACAAATGAACAACAAGACGGATTATCACTTGCATTAGGTGGAATGTCAACAGGACCAACAGTTCTTGAAATGGCAGGAGCATATGCAACAATTGCAAATTATGGAGAATATATAGAACCAACATTTTATATAAAAATTACAGACATAGACGGAAATGAAGTAATAGGCGAACACCAAGAAAAAAGAAGAGTATTATCAGAGCAAAATGCATGGATATTACAGACATTATTACAAGAACCAACAGGAACAGGTTTAACAGGAAGCTCTGGAGCAACAGGTACAGGAGCTAGAGTAAGTGGTCAAGATACAGCCGGAAAAACAGGTACAACAAATGAATCTAAAGCTGTATGGTTCTGTGGCTTTACACCATATTATGCAGCAGCAGTATGGATGGGATATGATTATGAAACAGACGGAAAGGCAGGAACAAGTGGAACAGCTGCAAGATTATGGGGAGCAGTAATGAAAACTGTACATAAAGACTTAGACTCAGCAGAATTTGAAAGACCAGACGGAATAAAAACAGCTACAGTATGTTCAAAATCAGGTTTACTTGCAACAGACTTATGTAGAGAAGCAGAAGGAACACAAGTCTATACAGAGTATTTTGCAGAAGGAACAGTGCCAACAGAAAAATGTGATACACATGTAAAAGCAAAAGTATGTAATAAAACAGGAAAACTTGCATCAGACAACTGTACTGACACATCAGAAAAGGTATTCATAACAAGAGAAAATAGTGAAAAAGATACATCATGGAAAAAGGCAAATGATGCAAAATATATGTTACCAACAGAAACTTGTGAAGAATGCAAAAAAGAAGATAAGCCAAAGGAAAATGTAATAGCAAATGAAATAACAACAGATACAAATACAGATAAAGATAAAGACAAAGATAAAAATACTACAACAAATACAGACAAAGACAAAGATAAAAATACAAACACAAACACGGATAAGAATAACACAAATACAAATACAGACAAAGGAAATACAAATACTAACACAAATACAAATGACAAAAACACAAATACAGATAAAAATAATACAAACACAGACAAAAACAATACAAATACAAGCAAAGAACCAGATAAAGAAACTGAAGCAAAACCAACTCAAAATAAAGTTGAATAATTATATTTGAAGAATCTGGGGAGTTTCCAGATTCTTCAAAACAACTAAAAAGGAGGCATATAATTGGAATTAAGGCTATATAATACACTTTCAAGGCAAAAAGAAGAATTTACTCCAATAAATGATGTTGTTAGAATATATTCATGTGGGCCAACAGTATATAGCTATGCACATATAGGTAATTTTAGAGCTTATGTATTCATGGATACATTAAGAAGAGTGCTAAAATATAATGGATATAATCTAAAACACGCAATGAATATAACAGATGTGGGACATTTAGAGTCAGATGCAGACGAGGGAGAAGACAAAATCGCAAAAGCTGCAAAAAAGGAAAACAAAAATCCGTATGAAATTGCAGAATATTATACAAATATATTTTTAAAAGATTTTGATAAATTAAATATAGATAGACCAGAAATTATATGTAAAGCAACAGACCATATAAAGGAAATGATAGAATATGTGTCAGACATTGTTAAAAATGGATATGGATATGAAACTTCAAGAGGAATATATTTTGACATATCAAAACTAGATAAATATCCAGTTTTATCAGATAGAAAAGTCGATGAACAAATTGCAGGTGCAAGAGTTGAAGTAGACAAAGAAAAAAGAAATCCAGAAGATTTTGCACTTTGGATTAAAGCACCAAAAAATCATATAATGAAATGGGAAAGCCCATGGGGATTAAGCTACCCAGGTTGGCATATAGAATGTTCTGCAATGAGTAGCAAATATTTAGGAGAACAATTTGATATACATACAGGTGGCATAGACCATATACCAACACACCATGAAAACGAGATAGCGCAAAGTAAAGGAAGATGTGGCAAAATACCTGCTAAGTATTGGATGCATTGTAACTTCTTAACAGTAGACGGTGGAAAGATGTCAAAAAGTTTAGGAAATATCTACACTTTAGATAATTTAAAAGAAAAAGGAATAGAACCACTTGCCTATAAGTTATTTTGCTTTTCATCACATTATAGAAACAAATTAAACTTTACTTTTGAAGGAGCAATTGCAAGCAACACATCTCTTATGAGATTAAAAGAAGGATATCAAAAACATTTAAATGGAACAGATGAAGTAGAACAAAGCTTAATAGAAGAATTTGAAGACAAATTCCATAAGGCAATAAATGATTATTTAAATATGCCAATTGCAATGAGCGTTGTTTGGGATGTTATAAGATATAATAAAAAGTCAAAAGACTTAGCAAAATTATTACTTAAATTTGACGAAGTATTAGGACTAAAAATTGATGAAAAAGTACAAAACAGCTTAGAAATCCCAGAAGAAGTAACAAAACTTATTGAAGAAAGAAAAGTTGCAAGAGAAAATAAAGACTGGAAATTATCAGATGAGCTTAGGGATAGAATAAAAGAAAAAGGGTATATTATTAAGGATTCTAAAGAAGGAATGCAAATAGAAAAAGCTTAAGGCTTTTTCTATTTAAGATAAAAGAGAGCGAGGAGTATCAATGGAAAAAAAGAGCGGTTTCTTTAAAAATGTATGGACAAGCATAAGAGACTTTGAAAAATATGAAAGATTTGCAGCAGACACAGTTTTACATGCTATAAAATATATATTATTATTAACTTTAATATTTACAGCAATTGTTGCTTTAGCATATACATACAAATTTTATACAGTATTAGATAGCACAAGGAATTATATAAGTGAAAATATAAAAGATATCAAAATAGAAGATGGAAAACTAACAGTAGCAGCAGAAGAAACGCCAATAGTAATTGAAAATGAAGATGAACTAGTTCCAATTATAATAATAGATACATCAGATAATGTAAATGCAGAAGAATATATGGAAAAGATAAATTTATATAATATGGGAATATTATTATTAAAAGATAAAGCAATAGTATCTAGCGAGTTTTTATTAGAGGACGAAGAATTTAGTTACTCAAAAGTATTTTCAGAAAATATAGAAAATAAAGAAGAAATCATAGGCTTAATATCAGGAAATAATGCGTTAGAGATATATGCACTCTTTTTTGTAACAATACTCATATATTTATTTGTAATATATTTTACATCAAACTTAATAGATGGCTTAATTTTAGGAGTATTAGGATATTTATTTGCAAGAATCGTAAAGCTAAGATTAGTATACAAAGCAACTTACAATATAGGTTTACATGCATTAACACTTCCAATAGTACTTAACTTAATATATATATTAGTAAATACATTTACAAGCTTTACAATATCACATTTTCAATGGATGTATACAACAATTTCATATATATATGTAGCAGTTGCAATACTTATGATTAAAACAGAAATCATAAATCAAAGAATACAACTTATTAGATTACAAAAAATACAAGAAAAAGCAGCAAAAGAAGAGCAAATAGATATTGAAAAGCCAAAAGAAAAGGAAAAAGAAGATAAAAACGAAGAAGAAAAAGAAAAGAAAGAAAAAGGCGAAGGTGAACAACCAGAAGGCTCTAATGCATAAAGAAAGGAAAATGATAAGTGAGTAAAAAGAACAATAAAAAACCTAATAAAAATAATTTATATATGATAATACTTTGTATATGCACCATAATTGCAATAGCGCTTGTTGCAACTGCATTTCTTATGAAGCAAAATGAAGAAGAAAAAGAAAACATACCATATACACAGCTTTTAAAAGATATAGACGAAGGTAAGATAGAAAAAATAGAAATGACAGTTGGAAGTACAACTTTAAAACTAACATATAAAGAAAGAGAAAATGAAGAAGATACAGAAACCGCAATTATACCAAATACACAAGCATTTATAGAATATATAAATGAAAAAACCTTAAATGGAAATGGAGAGATAGAATTAGAACAAAAATCTAGTGGGGTATTTTCAATAATCAGCAATAATTTTCTATCAATCATATCTACAGCACTTATGATAACAATAGTTGTTATGATATTCAAAATGCAAGGCTTAGGAGATAAAGGAAAAATTTATGACGGAGTAGAAAACAAAAATAAAGTTACATTTGCGGATGTTGCAGGTTTAGATGAAGAAAAGCAAGAAATGATAGAAATTGTAAGCTTCTTAAAGGAACCTGAAAAATTCCAAAAAATGGGAGCTAAAATTCCAAAAGGAATATTACTTTGTGGAAAACCGGGAACAGGTAAAACTCTTATGGCGAGAGCAATAGCAGGAGAAGC
>CALXJN010000076.1 GCA_944388635.1 uncultured Clostridia bacterium | reverse complement strand
TAAACTGCAATCCATATTCTTGATGCTCCACAAATTTTCCAACTACTTTAAGGGTATCGCCTATATTTATAAAAGGCAAATACCCTACTATAGTTAGCTCTTCGTCTAAATCATTTATTATATCTTTTACGTACTCTTCGCTTTCAGCTTCTGGATTAAATTCTAACTCTATTTGATTATTATCATAACTATTGCTTTTCTTTTTAACATTATGTTTAATACTATTTTTATCTAGTTTTAACACTGCTATGCAATAACTATTTAACTCGTTTTTATATATTATTTCAATAACTTCTCCTTGTAGTTCCAATATGTGTACCTCTTTTTTTGTATAGTTTTATCTGGTTTGGGTGTCGGGTTTAGGGACAGGCTCTTTTCCGACACGCTTGTCGGGTTTGGGGACAGGCCTATTTAAGACAACTATGTCACCTTTGGGGACAGATCTGGTTTTGGCCTAAGCCTATCTTTCTGTATGAATTATATCATAATATAAATTCAATTACAATGTTTAATAAAACTTGACAAAGTTTCCTACTTATATTTACTACTAAATAAATGCAAAATTTCTTCACTCTGCCTCTTTTATGTTATCGATTACTTCCTTGCATTCTTTCCAATTTACAACTTTTATCTCGTCATAATCTTTGCTAAGTTTACTCAAGATTTTCATAGTATCATCTGTGGAGTCTAGGTCTGTAACAATAACATCCTTTACACACTCTTCTTTTCCATACATTATTCTAAAAAGAATTGTACGTAGAAAACCCTCTATTTTATTTTCTTGATTCTTTGCTGCTATAATTATATAGATACCATCTGATTTTAAATTTGTATATGTACAAATATATATAATATTTTTAATAATTTCAAAAAGACCATAAAGTGCAAGTGTCCATAAAACTCCATTTAATATAAAATCAAGCATTATATTACCTCCAATTTATATTTGTTAGATGATTTATCTAATTTACTACAATCAAATAATTATTGGTTATAATATAATATGTACTATTGACTATTTTAGTTAATCATTTATTAAGCCTGTCTCAATCTCCGGCAGGTATGTCGAAAGAGAGCCTGTCTCTAAAACATACAGACGTGTCGGATATGCACCTGTCCATAGAAGTGACAGCATTGTCTTATACAGACCTGTCCCCAAAGATGACAAACCTGTCCCAAAACCCTACAAGAATGTCGGAAATGAACCTGTCCCCAAAGATGACAAAAAAAGAAGCAACAAGATTGTTGCCCCCTATTTCATTCATCTTTTTAATTAACTTTTAATATAATATGTTTTTTAGCTACTCCAAACATAGCTTAAACGCATTATATTTATTGTTTAGACTAAACTAATTGTAATATAACCACTTCTGCTGCGTCTCCTCTTCTTTGTCCAAGTTTTAGGATGCGTGTATATCCTCCAACTCTTCCCTCGTATTTTGGAGCTATTTCGTTAAATAGTTTTGCAGTTAAGTCTATATTTTTTCCGTTTTCGTCTTTTACTTTATTTAATTTTGTCATCATTTTTCTTCTTGCATTTAGTCTTGATGGCATATCTTTTTGTCTCTTTTCTGTAGTTGTTTCTTTAACTACTCTTAGATATTCTTTACCATTTTTGCTTTTAACAAGTTCTGTTACTTTATTTC
Organism: uncultured Clostridia bacterium; assembly: GCA_944388635.1. Lineage (GTDB taxonomy): Bacteria > Bacillota > Clostridia > TANB77 > CAG-508 > JAAWPK01. Next base: position 874 of record CALXJN010000076.1, on the reverse strand, counting down.
CTTTAGAATCAAGTTTTGCTTTTGAAACTTTTACATCAACTGTTTCAAAATTATCTTTTTCTTTGATTGCTAAAGATATTAAGCTATCAGCTATTGCTTTTACTTCTTTTGCTCTTGCTTCTGTTGTTTCTATTTTTCCATTTAGCATTAAGTCTGAAACTTGTGTTTTAAGCATTGCTAATCTTATATCTGTAGTTTTACCTAATTTTCTATTAGTTGCCACTGTTTTTCCCTCCTCTTTATGGTTATTGCTTTATTCATCATCTCTTCTAAAATCTAATCCTAAAGCATGAAGTTTATTTGTAACTTCGTCTAACGATTTTTTACCTAGGTTTCTAACTTTCATCATATCTGATTCGGATTTATTTGTTAAATCCTCTACTGTAGAAATTCCTGCTCTCTTTAGACAATTGAATGATCTTACAGATAATTCAAGGTCTTCTATAGACATTTCTAATACTCTTTCTTTCTTATTTTCTTCTTTCTCTACCATTACTTGAGTATTTTTTGCAGTTTCTGATAAGTCTATAAATAACTCTAGATGTCCAGTCATAACCTTTGCAGCTAAGCTTAATGCTTCATAAGGTTTTAGGCTTCCATCTGTCCATACTTCTATAGTTAATTTATCGTAATCTACTCTTTGTCCAACTCTTGTGTTTTCTACAGAGTAAGTTACTTTTTTAACTGGTGTATAGATTGAGTCTATTGGTAGAACGCCAATTGCTTGATCTGGCTTTTTGTTTTTCTCAGCATTATTGTAACCTCTACCCATATCTGCTGTTAATTCCATCTTTAGTGTTCCACCCTCTGAAACTGTTGCTATATGTAAATCTGGATTTAATATTTCTACTGTTCCATCTGTAATTATATCTCC
>CALXJN010000075.1 GCA_944388635.1 uncultured Clostridia bacterium | reverse complement strand
GTTTTATATGAATTAAAAAATAATGGATATGATATTTATCCTGTACTTTCTAATAAAATTATAGATTATGACACAAGATTTGGTAAGGCTAAAGATTTTATAGATGAAATAAAAAAGATATCTGGTAAAGAAATCGTGTCTGATATAGTTGAGGCTGAAAAATTCGGTCCTGTTAATAAAATGGATGCAATGCTTGTTCTTCCTGCAACTGGCGACTTTATGGCAAAAATGGCAAACAGTATTACTGATAACGCTGCAAATCTTGCAGTTAAAGCAACTCTTAGAAATCAAAGTCCAATAATTATTGCCGTATCTACAAATGATGGACTCGGTTTAAGTGGGCAAAATATTGTTAAATTGTTAAATTTAAAAAATGTTTATTTTGTACCATTTGGTCAAGACAATTATGAGAAAAAGCCTAATTCTTTGGTTGCACATTTTGATATGGTAATACCTACAATTGAAAATGCGTTAAATGGAGTGCAAATTCAACCATTGCTAAAAGAATATAAATAAAAAGGTGTAACGTCATCAAAAGCAAAAAAATTTGCACTTTAAGTGCAAATTTTTTAAGCTTCTTCAAAGAAAACTTTATAAGTTCTAAATCCACTATAAATATCAAATTTACTTGCGACTTCATAAGGAGAGTGCATTGAAAGCACTGGTATACCACAATCGATTACTTCTACTCCTTTATTTGCTAGGATATATGCGATAGTTCCTCCACCGCCTACATCTACTCTTCCAAGTTCTGATATTTGATATTGTATATTATTTTTTTCTAAGATTCCTCTTAGTTTTCCTATAAATTCTGCGTTTGCATCAGAACCTCCACCTTTTCCTCTTCCACCTGTATATTTATCAAATGATATTCCATAAGAAGAATATGCGCAGTTTGTTCTATCTGAAACTGATGCATATATTGGATCATAAGTTACTCCAACATCTGCTGATAACATGCTTGAATTGCAGAATACTTTGTTTAGTAGGTTTGGTCTGTTTTCTCCTGATTTATTTAATAATTCTGCAACAAAATTATCAAACACTTGTGATTCCATTCCTGTATTTCCCATGCTTCCTACTTCTTCTTTATCTGCTAATATACATATAGCTGTTTTATCTTGTACTTTTGCTTCTAATATTGCTCTTAATGCTACATAAGCACATACTTTATCATCTTGCCCATATCCTGCAACCATTGATTTATCAAATCCTAAACTTTTAGCATTAAATGCTGGTACAAGTTCTAATTCTGAGCTCAAGAAATCTGCTTCTTTTATACCATACTTATCATTTAATATTTTTAATATATTTAATTTTACTTTTTCGCTTACGCTTTCATCTTTGTATGGCATATTTCCGATAAGTAGGTTTAGGTCTTCTCCATCTATTCCGTCTAATAATGTCTTTTTCATTTGTTCCATAGCTAAGTGTGGTAAAAGGTCTGTTATTGTAAATATTGGATCTTCTTCTTTTTCTCCAATATTTATGTTTATTTTTTCTCCGTTTGTTTTAACAATAACTCCATGTATAGAAAGAGGTATTGTTGTCCATTGATATTTCTTTATTCCTCCATAATAATGAGTATTAAAGTATGCAAATTCTGTATCTTCATAAATTGCATTTGGTTTTAAATCTAATCTTGGAGAATCAATGTGTGCTCCAACTAAATTTAAGCCTTCTTCTAATTTTTTCTTTCCTATTACAGCAATATACATGCTTTTTCCTCTATTTATATAATAGACCTTATCTCCTGCTGATACTTTTTCTACTGTATTTAGGTCTTTATATCCATTTTTATCTAAAACTTCTTTAGCAGATTGTACAAATTCTCTTTCTGTTTTTGATCTATTTAAAAATTCTATATATTCGTCTGAAAATTTGAATATTAATTTTTTGTCTTCATCTGTTGCTTTTTCCCAGCCTGACTTTTTTGTATTAAATAGTTCTTCTTCTAATTTCTTTCCTTCTGTTTTTTCTTTATTTTCCATACATTGTTCCTCCTTGTTTTAATTTTTATTTAATCTAAAAAATTATTAAACATTAAATCTAAATAATACAATATCTCCATCTTGCATAATATAATCTTTACCTTCTGAACGTAGTAACCCTTTTTCTTTTACTGCATTCATTGAACCTTCTCTAATCAAATCATCATAAGATACAATTTCTGCTCTTATGAAGCCTCTTTGTATGTCTGAATGGATTTTTCCTGCTGCTTCTGGTGCTTTTGTTCCTTTTTTTATTGTCCATGCTCTAACTTCTGGTTTTCCAGCTGTTAAAAATGACATTAGGCCTAGTAAGTCATAACTTGCCTTTATTACTTTGTCTAGTCCTGATTCTTCAAGTCCTAAAGCTTCAAGCATTTCCTTTTTATCTTCTCCTTCTAGTGTAGATAGTTCTTCTTCTATCTTTACACATAAAGGTATTACTTTTGCATTTTCTTGTTTTGCATATTCTTTTACTTCATTTACATATTTATCTGTGTCTGCATTTTCCATTTGTTCTTCACTTATATTTGCAATATATAGTATTGGTTTTAATGTTAATAAATATGTATCTTTCATAACTTCTTGTTCTTCTTCTGTAAAAGTAATTGTTCTTGCGGATTTACCTTCTTCTAAGACTTTCTTCACTTTTTCTAAAGTTTCAACTTCAAAGGCATATTTTTTATCTGCTTTTAGCATTTTCTTTGCCTTTTCTATTCTTTTTTCTACTGTTTCTAAATCAGCAAAGATTAGTTCTAAATTTATTGTCTCTATATCTCTTCTAGGTGAAATGCTTCCGTCAACATGGACTACATTTGGATCTTCAAAACATCTTACAACTTCCGCAATACTGTCTACCTCTCTAATGTGTGATAAGAATTTATTTCCAAGTCCCTCTCCTTTACTTGCACCTTTAACAAGACCTGCAATATCGACAAATTCTATAACTGCATGTGTTGTTTTTTCAGGCTCATACATTTCTGTAAGTTTATCTAATCTCTCGTCTGGAACTGCAACCATTCCAACATTTGGTTCTATTGTACAGAAAGGGTAATTTGCACATTCTGCTCCAGCATTTGTTATTGCATTAAACATTGTACTCTTTCCTACGTTTGGAAGTCCTACTATACCAATTTTCATTTTGTCATCATTCCTTTTTATTCTAAAGTTACTCCTTTATTATATTTCCTTTTTAAAACTTTTGCAAGAGGTTAAGAAAAAT
>CALXJN010000074.1 GCA_944388635.1 uncultured Clostridia bacterium | reverse complement strand
TTCCTGCTACTCTTAATTGTAAATAAACTTCTTTAAATTCTTCAAATTGAGGAATTATTGTTTTTATTTCTTCAAATCTTTTTTCTGCATCTGGATTATCTTTATATGCACTATATTGAATACCATCTGAAACTATTTTTTCTAACCTATGTTGTAAATTTTCCCTATCAGAGATATTATTTATACCGTATTCTCGTTCTAATCTTCGTTCTTTCTTTTCTTCATCAGTTAAATACATTTCCTCCACACTTTGTGGAATTTTCCTAAAATGAATATCATCTCTTGCGATTTCTGCAAATACTTGTAATATATCGTCCTTTGAGTAATCTCCTTGTTCTTTTAATTTCATATATTGTTCATAAAATTCTTGAAAATGCGTATCGACAAAATCGTGATAATATTTGCTATATGCCTCTTGTAATTCTTTATCGCCATCACAACACCTTTGTAAAATATCTCCACATAGACTTCTTTTTGCAATTTCTGTCATAGGCTCTAGTCCATGTTCTGCTCTATATTGGCTAATATCTCTTTCTATTAGTAGTAGTCCTCTTTCATCTGCCATTTTTCTTGCTCTATCATAATTTCTTGCAAGTTCATGTTCTCCATTACTAATATAATACATTCCATCTATTTCATAATCATCAACTACGATTTCTGGATAAATAGGTGCTTTTTCATAATTAAGCAATTCTCCATTTGCCTCAATAGTTTGTTGCATACAAATTTCTTCTATTTCTTGTGGTAACATTAGTGGTGGTCTTCTTATATTAAATAAATTTTCTTCATCTTCTCTAGTATTAAGAGTATATGAGTCTTTATAACTTGCACTTACTATATGTTTTGGTTTAATAATTAGTCCATAATTTGCCCTACCATATAATCCCATTGCATTATTTGTTATTATTGATGTGGACATATACTTATCTCTAAAATCTCCTTGTAACTCTCCTTTGGTTAAATTATGTACTACCCATCTATACTCACTACTTTTTGTATCATCAACACTTGTTAAGTAATCATTCCATATATCCATTGCATGAGCGTTGTATTTATCAACTCTATCTTGAATTTCCTTTACATCTGTTTTGTCCTGTGCCAATAGATTTCTTAATTCTTCCTGTATTCCTTGTAATTCTGTCCTTACCTCTGGTTGTAACTCTATTTTATATTTATCTATTCCGTTAATTGAGTTTATAACAGTATTTGCAATATCTCTTAAATCTTTACATTCATAATATTGAGCGTCTAATTCAAGCACTTCAAAAGCTGTTTGCATATTTTTATAAACATCTTCTAACTCCATAGATTTGTATGCACCATCGTAAAATCCGTATTTTTTTAACTGTTCTGGTTTAGGAATTTTATCGTATTTTGAATATACTTCAGTTATTTTCTCAAGAAACTCATCATTTTCTTCTGGAGTTAATATCTCCCTTATCATTTTAGCTCTACTCATTACCTTTGAAAAAACTTTTCTGGCTAATTTTTCTGTCAATATGTTATCCTTTTCAAGTAGTGATATATCTTGCTCATAACCATAAAATCCTACTTGCTGTTTTATATATCTTTGTATTCTTTTCTTATTTTTTTCATCTATCTTTATATTTTCCATTTGTACATCTCCAATTTTATATTATCATTTATATAAAATTTTTTCAATATTTTTGGAAATTATTTATCTCTCTAAATCCCACTCCTTTTCTCTTTCTTCATGTTTAAGTTGCTTTTCTGCATCTAAAAAAGTATTCGTTTCTCTTTGAAAATCTCTAACTAAATTATCTTCTGCACTCATATCAAACTTTTTACAAATCCAATTTATGAATTTATCAATAGTTTCGTAGAATTTGTCTATTATTTTATTTAATCTACTATTCTCTTTTTCTAAACCTTTTATTTTACTTTTATATTTCCATTCAATATCAAATTCTTTTTGCTTGTATTCACTTTTTATTTTTTCCACCTGATTGTGTAAATCTTCATTATCAGCCATTATATTATCTCGTTCTTTTTGATATTTCTCTGCCTTTTCAAACATTTTTGATTTTCTTAATAATTCTTGTTGCAATATCAATTTATCTTGATACAACTCATTTATTAATTCATCTTTAGGTTTGATTATTTCTTCAAGTATTTTTTCATCTCTCTTTTTTGAAAGCCTATTTATATTAATATCAGCAATATCTGGAACATTTGGTAATTCTAATTTTATATTCTTCAAAGTTTCTTTTGTTTGTTCATAATTTGTTATATTTTTATATTCTTTCAATGTATAATGAACTCTCTCTGTTTCTTCTTTTGGTAATCCTCTTTGCAATTCAAATCCATTTGACACCATATATTCAAAAAAAGCATTTTGTAATTGTCTGTAACTATCTTTGGCTTTCCAAAATTCACTACAAGCTAATTTATCAATAGGATTTCCTTTTTTATCTACTGTATGAACAACAGGTAAAAAAAGTAAGTGCATATGAGGAGATTTCTCATCATAATGCACTTTTGCCGATAATATATATTTTTCACCTAAATCTTTATACTCACAAACAAATTTATATGCATTAGCAAAATATCTTTTTGTTTCTTCTTCACCGATTCTTTTGAAAAAGTCATTGTCTGATGTAATCATATATTCACAAGCTATATTGCTTACTGTTTTTATTTGTCCTTTCAAATCATATTTCTTTAAAATTTTATCAAACTCTTTCACATAGTTAAATTCTGGATCTTTTAATGAATAGTTTAGATGTGATTTTGTTCTATCTATATCTTTGTTTGAATAATGTTTATTTTTTCTTTCATCATGACGATATACTGCCATCAAATTTTCTCTTTTGTATTTTGCATTTCTTATTATTGCATAACTCATATTTAACCTCCTTGCTCGTGCTAATAACACGAATATATTTTCCTATTTCTTTGCTTTTTGAAATTGTCAGTATAATCTCGTTCTTCAAAGTTAGCCTTATTCTTTTTGTAAATTTTGTTGTTGCTATTATATTTATTATTTATATTTTTATTATTATATTTATTATCCTTAAACTTTTCTTCAATAGGGGTATTGAA
>CALXJN010000073.1 GCA_944388635.1 uncultured Clostridia bacterium | reverse complement strand
GAAATAGAGATTTATGATATAAAGCTTGAATTTATAGATACAAATGAAAAAATAATAGGGATAACAGTTCACTCTTCAAAAGGTACATATATAAGGAGTTTATGTAGTGATATTGCAGAAAAATTAGACACAATTGGATATATGTATTCATTAAATAGGCTTAAAGTTCGGCAAGTTTAGCATTAACAATTCAATTACTTTAGAAGAAATAGAGCAAAATAGAGATAATATTTCCTTTTTTAATGATAATATTATTGGAATCGAAGAATTATTTAAAGATAAAGAGAAAATTATAATTAAAAATAATATGCTTGAAAAGTTTTTAAACGGAGTGAAGATTAATTATACAGCAACTGATGACGTATATAGGATATACAAAGAAAATGGAAGCTTTATAGGGCTTGGAGAGATAAAAGAAAATATACTAAAAAGAGATGTAATATTGTAGAATGCGTTACTACATAAAATGAAATAATAAACTTAATAGGTGATAATATGAGAAATTTAACAGTATGTTATATCGAAAAAGATAATAAATATTTAATGCTACATAGAACTAAAAAGAATAATGATGTAAATAAAGACAAGTGGATAGGAGTAGGCGGGAAAATAGAAGATAAAGAAAGCCCAGAAGAGTGTATAGTAAGAGAAGTAAAGGAAGAAACAGGACTAACTTTACTTAATTATAAATTAAGATGTATCATAACTTTTACATCAACCGTCGCAGAAACAGAATACATATATGTATTTACTTCTGATAAATTCACAGGCGAAATTATTGAGTGTAACGAAGGAGATTTAGAATGGGTAGAAAAATCCAAGATAGATAATCTCAATGTATGGGAAGGAGATAAGATATTTCATAAGAAAATATTAAACGATGAAGGCTTTTTTACTTTAAAAGTTGATTATGACGAAAATAAACTTATAGGGTATAAAATTAACAACTATTTTTAATTCACTATTAATAAAATAAGAAAAATATATTTATCTCCCATTGCTAAAAGCTAGAGTATAAGATATAATAAAAGCAAGTAAGGGAGGCAAAAATGGAAAAAATGCTAAAAGAGAAGCAAGAGCCAATAGAAACTAAAATAAAAATAGGAAAACAGTATTTTGATAAAGATAGAAAATTAAGCAAAGAAATTAAAAATATAAAGTTAATATACATGAAAGGAGTTAAAGACGGAATAGCCAAAGGCATAGAAAAAGGAATAAAGAAAGGAAAAGAGGAAGGCATAAAACTAGGAATTGCCAAAGGTAAACAAGAAGGTATAAAAAAGGGAATGGAGAAAAAGCAAAAACAAATAGTGCTTAATATGTATAGAGAAAAGGTTAAAACAGAAGATATATGTAGATTTATGAAGCTTACAATAGAAGAAGTTGATGATATAATAATAGAAATGTAAAAAGTTTTTATATGAGCATATCTAAAAATTTAGTATTACAAACAAAAGAAGTTTAAATTTTACACAAATTTTTCGATATGCTCAAGTTTTTTAAATACATTATTTTTTTAATCCATATAAATCACTTTCAATGCAAAGTCTTGCTCTTACAATAGTTTTTTCATCAGATTTTAGAGCATTTTCTAAAAATTCTGGATGATCTATTAAAAATTTTCTCATAGTTCCGTCTGGATCTTCGTAAAATTTATTTAACATTTCATTTTGTTCATCAGTAATAATTCCCAAATCTAAAGCTTTTTTAAACATATCAGGAGCAATTTGTAAAAGTGAATAAGCTTTTATTCCAAGATCTTTTAATCTATCATTTCCACCTTGCATTCTATCAACAACAACTACACTCCATACAATTTCAGCATTCAAAGATTGCACAGCAGGTATCCAAGCACGTACATAACTTGATGCAGCAGTAACTAAATCAGCAACATGTAAAACTTTTTTACCTTGTAAATCTTTTTCAATAGATGTTTTTTCAAAATCAGGTGTACTTACAACAGTAGATAAATCTTTAAAAACAGTGATATGAGGTTTACCTAAAAGGAAAGCCACTAAATTAGAGAAAAACCAATCTCTTCTTTCTCCTCCTGAAACATAATCAATTTCGTCAACATTAATATGAGATTTAATGAAAGAAATCATTTCATCAATAACTTCTTTATAAATATCATTACTCTTATATTGAGCAAGAGTTTTATCTAAAATTTTCTTTGGTAATTCAAGTTTATTATCTTTTTCAACATCAATAAAACTTAAAAATTCAACAGCACTTTCTTCACTTCCATAAAGAAAATGAGTGTTAATGAAATAAGGACCAATCTTTCCGAGAAGTATACCAGAAAGGCTTATTATTTGGGCAAACCTTAAATGCATTTGTTTTAAATAAATATGAAATTAAATTACTCATATTTAACCTCCTATATTTTATAAATATATTAATTTTAAATTGCTACATATATAATAATTTAAAAATGTTACAAAGTCAAGAAAATTCACGAAAATAACACATAAATTGCTACTTGAAAAATAGCTAAAAAAATGATATGATAACAAAAATTAAATATGGAGGGTTAGCATATGAATACATTATTAAAAAATGGAACAGTAATAGACTATGCAAGTCAAACAAACGAAAAACTTGACATACTTATCGAAAACGATAAAATAGCAAAAATTGGAAAAGACTTAAAAGAAACAGCAGATAAAGTAATAGACTGCACAAATTTATACATAATGCCAGGAATGATAGACATGCACTGCCATTTAAGAGAACCAGGATTTGAACATAAAGAAACAATTGAAACAGGTTCAAAAAGTGCAGTAAAAGGCGGGTTTACAACAATTTGCCCAATGCCAAATACAAAGCCAACTCCAGATAATGCAGAAGTATTAAAAGAAATAATAGAAAAAGGAAAAAAAGTAAATCTTTGTAATGTATTACCTTATGCTAGCGTAACAAAAGGCGAAAAGGGAGAAGAACTTGTAAATTTTGAAGAATTATTAAAAAACGGAGCTTGCGGATTCTCAGATGACGGAATGCCAGTAGAAAATGCAAGAATGATTAGAGAGGCAATGCTAGAAGTAAACAGAATAGGAAGCTTTTTATCAGAGCATTGTGAAGAAAAATCAGTATCAGCAGGAGCAATAAATGCAGGAAAAGTTGCAGAAGAATTAAATGTAAAAGGAGTACTCCCAGAGGCAGAAGAAATCATGGCAGCAAGAGATATAGTAATCGCAGAAACAAATAATTTACATACACACATATGCCATATAAGCACAAAAACATCTGTAAATATGATAAGAGATGCTAAAAAAAGAGGAGTTAAAGTAACATGCGAAACATGCCCACATTATTATTTCTTCACAGAAGAAGAAGTAAAATTAAGTGGAACAAATGCTAAAATGAATCCACCATTAAGAACTGAAGAAGATAGAGAAGCTATAATCAAAGGTTTGCAAGACGGAACAATAGATGCAATAATAACAGACCATGCGCCACATTCAGAAGAAGAAAAAAATGTTGAACTTTCAAAAGCACCAAATGGAATAATAGGATTTGAAACAGCACTTCCAGCAACAATAACAGCCCTAGTCGATAAACAAAAACTTTCATACTTGGACATGGTAAGGCTAATGTCTTATGGACCAGCAAAAGTTTTAGGAATAGATAGAGGAGAAATAAAAATAGGAAAGGTTGCAGACCTAACAATATTTGATCCAAATAAAGAATATACATATACAAAAGATATGATAGTATCAAAATCAAAAAATACACCATGGATAGGAAAAAAACTAAAAGGAGAGGTTAGGTATACTATAGTAAACGGAGAAATAAAATTTGTCCAATAATTGCCATTTTGCGTCGTTGTTCTTCAAAAGAAAATCCTCAACGTACAGAAAGTACGTTTCCGGTATTTCTTTTTTGAACGCCTAGCAAAATAACAATTCTTGAACAAATTTAAATAAATATATTATGAAAGGTTTTATATAAATGAATGCAATTGATAATTTAATAGAAAAAATAAAAGAAAAAAATAATCCAACAGTAATAGGGCTAGATCCTAGATATGATATAATACCGGAATGCATAAAAGAAAAGTATTCAAAAGACTTAGAAGGTGCAGGAAAAGCAATAGTAGAATTTAACAAAGCTTTAATAGACGCAGTATGTGATATTGTTCCAGCAGTAAAACCACAAATAGCATTTTATGAAATGTTTGGAATACCAGGAATGATAGCATTTGAAGAAACATGTAAATATGCAAAAGAAAAAGGTATGATAGTAATTGCAGATATGAAAAGAGGAGACATAGGAACAACAGCAAAAGCATATTCAAATGCAGCAATAGGAAAAACAAAAATAGGAGAATTAAATAAAAGCATATTTGATGTAGAATTTGTTACAGTAAATCCATATCTTGGAACAGACGGAATACAACCATTTATAGAAGATTGTAAAGAATATGGAAAAGGTATATTTGTCTTAGTAAAAACATCAAATAAATCATCAGGAGAATTACAAGACCTAGTTACAGAAGACGGAGAAACAATATATGTAAAAGTTGCTAAACTTGTAAATGAATGGGGAAAAGATTTAATTGGAAAATATGGATATAGTAGCATTTCATCAGTAGTTGGAGCAACATATCCAAAACAATTAGAAGAATTAAGAAAAGTGATGCCACATTCATACTTCTTAATACCAGGGTATGGTGCACAAGGAGGAAAAGCAGAAGATATAGCACTTGGATTTGATAAACATGGACTTCGGAGGAATTGTAAATGCATCAAGAAGTTTAATATGTGCATATAAATCAGAACTTTGGAAAGATAAATTCGAAGAAAAAGATTTTGCAAAAGCAACACGTGCAGAAGCAATTAGAATGAGAGATGAATTAAATAATAGTATAAAAGCTAAGGAGGAATAATTTAATGGCAGTACATACAAAATGTGAACTAGTAGAAAAAGAAAAGTTAAAGGATGACATTTTTAAATTCTCAGTAAAATCAAAAGAAATTGCAGAAAATGCAAAACCACGGACAATTCCTTGAAATAAGAGTTGCAAATGAAATAGAACCTCTACTTAGAAGACCAATAAGCATATACAATATTCAAGGAGAGATAGTAGAATTCGTATTTCAAGTAAAAGGAAAAGGGACAAAAATATTATCAGATAAAAAAATAGGAGAAGAAATTGATGTTTTAGGACCACTAGGTCAAGGAACATTCAACTTTAAAGATAAGAAAAATATAGCAATAATAGGAGGAGGAATAGGAATATTCCCATTATATGAACTTGCAAAAGAAGCTAAAAAAACAGCTAAGATAAATATGTACTTAGGATTTAGAAATAAAGACTTTGTTGTATTAGAAAAAGAATATAAAGATGTATCAGACAAATTCACTTTAACAACAGACGACGGAAGTTACGGAGAAAAAGGCTTTGCAATAAACTTCTTAGAAAAAGATTTAAAAAACGAAAAAATAGACGGAATATATGCATGTGGACCACTTCCAATGTTAAAAGCTGTGCAAAAGCTTGCAAAAGAAACAAATACACCATGTCAAATATCACTAGAAGAAAGAATGGGCTGTGGAATAGGTGTATGCCTTGGATGTGCAGTAAAAGTAAATGCAGGAGAAGAAACAGTTTATACACATGTTTGTAAGGCGGGACCGGTGTTTGATTCAAACGTAGTACAAATATAAAAATTAAAAAGAAACGAGTATTACTAGGCGGACGAATTCGAAATGAATGAGGCGTACTTTTTGTACGTTGATTTCATTTCGAATGAAGTCCAACAACGTAAGACGAAGTTTATTTTTAATTTTATGAATAAGGAAGAAAATAAAAAATATGAATTTAAAAGTAAACTTAGCAGGAATAAAGATGAAAAATCCAGTTACAGTTGCATCAGGAACATTTGGATATGGTAGAGAATATAGTGAATTTATTGACTTAAATAAATTAGGAGGAATAATCACAAAAGGAACATCTTTAAAACCAAGACCACGGAAATAAACCACCAAGAGTATGTGAAACAACAGCAGGAATGCTTAATTCAATAGGACTACAAAACCCAGGAGTAGAATACTTTATGGAAAATGACCTTCCATGGCTTAGAAAGTTCGATACTAAAATAATAGTAAATGCATGTGGAAGCACAATCGAGGACTATGTAGAACTTGCAAAAGTATTAAATACATTAGATATAGACGGCGTAGAACTAAACCTATCTTGCCCAAATGTTAAAGCTGGATGTATGGCATTTGGAACAACTTATGAAGGAGTAAAAGAAGTTACATCACAAGTAAGAAAAGTATTAGATAAGCCATTAATCGTAAAATTGACACCAAATGTAACAGATATAACAGAACCAGCAAAAGGAGCAGAAGCAGCAGGAGCAGATGGAGTATCATTAATAAATACGTTACTTGGAATGAGCATTGATATAGAAAAACAAAGACCAGTACTTGCAAACAATATGGGAGGATTATCAGGACCAGCAGTAAAACCAGTTGCAGTACGTATGGTATATCAAGTCGCAAAAGCAGTTAAAATTCCTGTACTTGGACTTCGGAGGAATAGTTACAGGAAATGATGTAATAGAATTTATGCTTGCTGGAGCAACAGCAATCTCAATCGGAACAGGAAATTTTATTGAGCCAGAAGTAAGCATAAAAGCAATAGAAGGAATAGAAGACTATATGAAACGTCATAACATCGAAGATATAAATAATATTATAGGAAAAGTACAAATGAATTAAAATTTATATATTATAGAATATGAAATATCTAAAATTAAATATTTCATATTCTTTTTTTTATCTATATAAATATACTTTTTGCCCAAAGGCATATTTTAGAACATATATAATAACATACAAAATATTTTCTTGGTTAAACCCTATAATCGTAAATAAAAATACTGGAAAACAAAAAATAATAAACAAGAAAATCTTAAAAAATAATGTTATATTAAACAAATTAATTAAACAAAAAACAACTATATACCAAATAACATTAACAAAAGCAGTCGAATAATCAATAAAACCAAAAAGTTTAGAAGAAAAGTCATAATTTTGTGGAATAATAAATTTCAAAAAAGTCACCTCCTAAAATTATTTAAATTTTCCCATACCTCTTAAAGAATAAAGATAATTTTGTACATCAATACTAATACCTCCGATTATATCACGAGTAAAACTATTAACTCTCATCAAAGCAAAAACAGCACCAACAAAAAGAAGCTTAGATACAACATCAGACGGGCTATAATTTAGTGAAAACATCACAATTAAAATTAAAGAAGAAAAGCTTTCAATTAGAAGAAGAGACAAAAGACTCTTAAACCAAGACTTAAAAAAACTATTAGTTGAAGGCATTGCAGCAGAAAGTATTGCAAAAGGAGAAATAAGTACAAAAACTTTAACTAAAATGTATCTGATAGAAAAAACAAAAATTAAATTAAGAAAACCAATAGACACAATAGTTTTAATAATTCCATCTATCGAAAATAAACTTTGAGCTTCTTCTTCAATAATTATAATTGAATTCAGTATGTTTACTAAATTTGAAAAACAAATATTAGTATTTAAAATGCTACTACCAATATCTCTAATGGAAGCGGAAAATAAGCTATTGATACTAATAATTTGCTTGCAAAGGAAAAAACTGCCATTCATACAAATACCGTAGGAATATAACTTTTATAAAGAATTGATAAGGATTTTGAAACTGCCCTACAGAAAAGTTAGAAAGCAAATATTTTATTGCATAATATAAAATAAAACCAACAAGCAAACTATTAGCAACTACTAAAATCCCAGACATAGAACTTGTACCAAATAATCTTTCAAAATATGGAGAATTCAAAATATTCTCATCAATAAAAGAGATACTATCTAATGCGGAATATACAGAATTATCAATAGACGAAAAAAATTGCTCAAACATAAACGAAATTGAAGAGGGAATATTGTTAGTTGTATTGTCCAAATAAAAACCTCCTAAGTTAACCAATTAAATTTTGAATTAAACTAATAATTAAATCAAGGGCAAGAATAAAAGCATAAGAAACAATAGAAGTTCTAATAAGCTTTTTTCCATTTCTAATTCTTTCTTCATCACCAAAACTGAATTTTTGCATTAAAAAGCCAGAAGCAATAGCAACAGCTGCAACAGGCGTAGCTATGGCAATTAAATAACCTTTTATATTCTCAAAAGCATCTAAAATAGTAGTAATAAGCTTTGGGTAAGCTGCAAAAGAGATTAAGCAATAAGAAAATATAATAGAAAAAGCAATAAATAAAATACTAAATAAATAAAATAATAATTTTTTCTTCATATAAAAACCTCCAATAATAAAAAATAAATTTAAGATTCCATATCCTCATCAATAATAAAATATGGGATAAGTTTTAGCTTTTTTGGTGGGATAATTTCAGAACCAGTAGATAAAAAAGCCAAACAATTAAAAGTATTCAAATTTTGAGTAAAGAAATTAGTATCAAAAACAAAATCAAATTGAGTATAAGTATTCAAACTCTCAGAAAAATTAGGTTTATCATAACTTAAAATGTTTGAAAGATAAGATTTTTTTTGATTTTTAGAACTCTCAGAAACACTTTGAGAATATTTTAATTTTTCCTCTTTACCAAGTTGCTTTTGGGCATCCTCAATAGTAAAAGTATCATCAGTTCTAAACCAAAACTTATTAATCAAATTTTGAATAATAACCTTCACAGTATATTGATTATTAATAGCATTCATAAGAGAAGTATAACTCTGAGTCGCAACAATATTTATACATTTGGCTTCTCTCGACTGAGCAAAGAAATTTGCATCAGTATCAGTAATATATTCATGATATTCATCACTAATAAATGAAACACTTCTAATATCAGAATTGTTTTTAGCAAGTCTTGACATAACCTCAGTTTGAAAATCAAGCTTTAGATAAGCTGCAATAATTTTAGAAAGATTATTATATTCTGATATATTCATATTTAAAACAACGATTTTTCCTTTATTTACAACTTCTTCAAACCCAAAGAAATTAAGTTCTTCCTTAGAAGGAGAAAATGT
Organism: uncultured Clostridia bacterium; assembly: GCA_944388635.1. Taxonomy (GTDB): domain Bacteria; phylum Bacillota; class Clostridia; order TANB77; family CAG-508; genus JAAWPK01. The sequence goes on along the minus strand of CALXJN010000073.1, from coordinate 2,274 downwards.
ATTTAAAACATCATAATCAGAAATAAAAGCACCTGTAATTCTAGTGATTTCAGATTTTAAAATAGCAGAAGTTCTCGAATCTAAAGAATTAAATTCCTTTTCAAAAAATTCAATAGAAGAAAGTAAATCATGAATATCAACAGAAGAAAGCTTTCCATTTAAAAAATTATTCCTTAGCAACTTTATTTTGCTAACATAATAATCGTTAACAGTAATTAATTTATGTAATTCAGAAAATGTAACATAACCGATTATTATATAATCTACAAAACTTAATGCACTCAGTTAAAATTTGTTCTGCCTTATCAAGCCAATAAGACTCACTATTATTTTTAGAAAATAAAGTTAAAATTGTTTTTAATCTATTTGCAAGAATAACAGGTTTTAAATTAGGCTTATCTAATGGATTATACTTAATTTTTCCGCCCGAAGCTCAATAATAATTAAATCATCTTTACGATTATAAAATTTAGCATATTTTCTAACCATAGAATAATAATTACCTTTTACATCTAAAACAAGCATACCAAGTTTTTTAAGAGGATTATCATAATTATATTTAATCAACTGCCTCGTAAAAGGATACATTACAGAGCTTGTTTTCCCAGAGCCAATAGTACCGGTGATTAAAATATTTTGATAAAGACCAGCCTCAGGGATAAAAAGGTTCTTATCAGTTTCATTATAAACCTTTAAATACAAATCAGAAGTCTTAGCAATAGGAGAAGGCTTTAAAACTTTTTGTTTAGTAAAAATAGAAGAATATATGATGTTTATAACAATTAAAGCAGATATAAAAGCAATAGGAATATATATAATTTTAATTAGTAGCCAAAAATCAGGAAATCTCTCGCAAATGTTAAAAGGATGAACTGCAAAAGATATAATAATTTCATCAGAAACATAAACATCGTAAAAAAATGAAAAATATAAAAAAGCTAAAATGGCTAGAAAAAAGGCATTAAAAAGAATTTTCCTAGTAAAAGTATTAACAAACATAATAAAACCTCCATAATATAAAATTAAAAGCGTTGGATATTCAAATTAGACTTGTGTAAATTATTGAAAAGCATACTATCTACAACAAGATAAAAAGAATAAAAAACTATAAAAAGATTTATAATAAATGATATAAAAAATAAATTTACAACTTGGTCTATAAAATCACCACCTTTGAAAAAAATAAATAAAAGAAAAAACTATATCGATATAATACAACAAAAAAAGATATTTGTCTATACATTTTTAAAAAAATGTGATAAAATATTATATAAATTAATTTGATAGGAGGAAAATTTAATGGAAATAAAAAAAGATATGACAATAGGTGAATTATTAGAAAAAGCACCAGAAAAGGCAGATATATTATTAGATGCAGGAATGCATTGCCTAGGCTGTCCAGCATCACAAGCAGAAACAATAGAAGAAGCATGTCAAGTACATGGAATAGATGTTGAAGATATAATAGAAAAACTTAACAAATAAAATTACATCATATGCAAAAAATCTAAAAAAAATTCACAAAATTTTCAAAAACAGTTGACAAGTTGCACAATTTGTAGTAATATATATAAGCGGTTGTTTGAAAGAGCAACCATTTATATATATAAAATGGTGATATGGGCTATTAGCTCAGGTGGTAGAGCACTTGACTTTTAATCAAGTTGTCCCGCGTTCGAGTCGCGGATAGCTCACCAATGGCCCGTTGGTCAAGCGGTTAAGACATCGCCCTTTCACGGCGGAGACATGGGTTCGATTCCCGTACGGGTCACCATTGCCAATTTAGCTCAGCTGGTAGAGCAACGCACTTGTAATGCGTAGGTCACCCGTTCGATTCGGGTAATTGGCTCCACATAAGGTCAGTAATCTTGAAAAATCTTGATTTCTGGCTTTTTTTATTTGCCAAATAATTTTTGTTGACAAATTAAGACTTATGTAGTATAAATTTATATACATTTAATTTTTATTAAATCAAAACAACTTAAGGCAAGACCAAAAGAAATCTGTTTTAGGAAAATTCTATCCTAAGAAAAATCAGAAAAAAGAATAATTGTGCATAAAAAGCCTAAATGCACATATATTTATGTGAGGGATCTATATGGAGATAATCAAAACAACGCTTTTAGGCTTATTTTTTGGTACATTCGGAACTACTTTAGGCGGAATAATAGGAATAAAGTTTAAGAATACATCAAATAAATTTATTAGTTTTATTCTTTCATTTGCATCAGGTCTTATGATGTCGATAATTTGCTTTGATTTAATTCCGGAAGC
>CALXJN010000072.1 GCA_944388635.1 uncultured Clostridia bacterium | reverse complement strand
CTAAATACTCTTTTTTGTTCTCCGAATTTTAAGTTAGTTTGAAAGCCTACCATGTTATACATTGTTCCTTCTTCATTGTCTTGCCTTAACTGTACTAGCGCATAAGGTCTTTTGCCTGTTCTTAAGTCTGTAAATCCTACTGGCTTTAAGGGTCCAAATCTTAATGTGTTAATTCCTCTTTTTGCCATTATTTCTATTGGCATACATCCTTCAAATATTTCTCTTTTTTCGAATTCATGAAGCTCTGCAATTTCTGCTTCTACTAGTTCTTTCCAAAATTCTTCGTATTCTTCTTTATTCATTGGAAGATTTATATAGCTTTTTTCCTGCTTTTTTATTCTATTTTTCCAAAGTTCTATGTCTTCATCTTTTCCTCTTTCTTCCTCATATCTATTTCCAAAAAATGCTATATCAAAATCAATGCTTTCTTTTTCAATAATTGGAGCTGCAGCATCAAAAAATGCCATTTTTTCTTCTCCGTGTTAATTCCATTATTTCTTTTGATAATTTATCACTTGTAAGAGGTCCTGTTGCAATAACTACAATATTGTCTTTTATTATGTCTTTTAAATGAATTGTATCTCCTATTTCTTCTTCTATGAATTCTATATTTTTCATAGATTTTATTTTTTTAGTAACACTTTCTGAAAATTTTTCTCTGTCTACTGCTAAGGCTTGTCCTGCTGGAACTTTTACCTCGTCTGCTGTTTTTATAAGTAGGCTATCTAAATTTCTTAATTCTTCTTTTAAAAGTCCACAGGCATTTGTTAATAAATTTGATTTAAAAGAATTGCTACACACAATTTCTGCTAAATTTGGATTAGTATGTGCTGGACTGTATTTCTTAGGTTTCATCTCATATAGCTTTACTTTGATTCCATTTTTTGCTATTTGGTATGCTGCTTCACATCCTGCAAGTCCTGCACCTATAATAATTACCATTTTTAATCTCATTCCTTTCCCACTATTTTACTTTTTATATAATCTGTGGTATAATAAATATTTGACAAAGCAAATTCGCTCATCACACATTGGATAAGAAAGTGAGGATAGCATGGCACAAGGGTGTATGGGGCTTATTATCGGCTTCTTTATGCTGCTAGGCATAATATTTAGTCTGCCGTTTTGGCTCGTAATCACGGTCGGTATCATTATCATTTTTGTCCACTTCGTTTATTGGCTTTTTTACTAGTAAATGAAGCTTGGGGCACCTGCAAAGCAGGCGCCCCACTTTATTTTATACTTACTCTAAAACGTATTTTTTAATTAAACCTATACCTCCTGCAAATGTTACAATCATTATTAGTATTAAACCTATATATGTTTGTGCAACACCTGTTTTTACAGCTAGGATTACTGGTGCATCATCTATGTCGTCTTCTCCTGGTACTTTATTATTTGGTGTAGAGTCAACATCTGGGCTATCACTTTCGTTATAGTCTTTGCTGATTTCAGCTAAGTTTACTTTTTCTCCAAAGTTTTCTGTACCATTTATCCATGTAAGTATTATCTTTACTTCTGCACTTTCGCCAGGTTTTAATAGCGTATCTTTTAATGCGTCTGTTCCAACTACTCCATCACTTATTTCATACCAGTCTGGGTTATCTTCTTGTACGAATTTTAATCCTTCTGGGATGTAATCTGTGATTTCTTGTGCATATCCTTCAATTTCGCCTTCATTTGTTATTCTAATTGTATAAACATATTTTATATTTATTTTCTTTACATCTTTAGCTTTTATTTCAATTTTTACTGGATCTTCATTTTTTGCAGTTTCAGCAGTATGACCTGTATCTGTTGTAGTAGTTTCTCCATTTAATGTTACTATTGTTTGTCCTACCCATTTTAGAAGTGATAAGTCAAAGTATTTTACTTTTACTTGGTCGAAGTCTATATCATCTTCATTTTCTCCGTCATGGTCATAAACTTCATCTCTGTTTGGTTCAGAGTCTATATCGTCATCTGAGTCTGCTGAAATTTGTGCAGTATTTATTATTGTTCTTTCTGTATCGTCTTTTGTAGTTGCTTTATATGTTACTTTGAATGCTATTTGTACATCTCTATAATCTGGATTTGTATCTGTAACTCCTGCTTCTTTATCAAATGCTTTTATTAAGTTATCTCTTCCTGTTTCTTCTGCTTGAGCTTCTGATAAATAATCTGTTATTATATATTTTGCTTTTGTTACATCATCTGTTTCTTCTTGATTTTCATCTAGCATTTTCCATCTATATGTTATGTTTGTCTCATTATCTGGTACAAACTCTAATCCTTCTGGAACATCGTCTGTAATTTCATTTGCATATCCGTCTGCTTCACCTTCGTTATATACTCTTATTGTATATGTTACAATGTCTCCTGTTACAACTTCTAGTGGCTCTTTAGTATGTGTATATGTTAATTTTCCGTCTTCATAGCTAACATTTGGATATCTATTATTTACACTTGTTGTTCCAACTCCTGTTATGAATTTTCTTAAAGCTAAGTCAAAATCAGGTTTAACCATTACTTTATCAAAGTCGTCATCGTCTTCTTGTCCTGGTACATAATCTTTATCTGATTCATCATCTTTATATCCTGGTTTTTCTTCTTCTGTTGGTAAATCGAAGTTTCCGTCTGGAACTGAGTCTTTATCCTCTTCTATTTCTTTTCCGTCTTCGTCTCTAATCTCTGTAATTTGTGCTAAGTTTGTAAGTATGTTATTTCCAACAGCATTTTCATCTACTTTACATACTATTTCTACATCGATATAATCAAGTATTTTATCTCCATTATATTTGTGTAGTAATTTTCCGCTTGTTCTATCAGAGTATATTTCGTCTCCTGCTTCATTATTCTCTGCTGTTATTGTTGTAGTTACTTCTCTTGTTTCTTCATTATATACCCAGCCATATTTTATATTTGTTTCATTTTCTGGTAAGTAGATTAAGTAGTTTGGTAAGTAATCTTTTATTTCACTAACATATGCATCTACTTCTCCTTCATTATATACTCTTATTGTATATGTTACTAATCCGCCTTTTTTTACCAATACTGGTTTTTTAGGATGATTATATATTGCTGTTGTGTCTGATTTATTATCTAATGGTGTTGTATCAACTATTGGTTCTCTTGAATCTTCTCCAGTTAATCTTTCTCCGTCTACTGCTGAAATGAATTTTCTTAGAGATAGGTCTACTTCTGGAACAACTACTATGACTTTTTCAAAGTCATCATCGTCTTCTTGTCCTGGTACATAATCTTTATCTATTTCATCATCTTTGTATCCTGGAAAATCTTCTGGTAAATCAACATTTCCTGGTGTTGAGTCTCTATCTGTATCAACTGGTGTTCCATATTCATCTGTTTGTCCTGTTATTTCAGCTATATTTGTAAGTTTGCCTGTTTTGTCTACTGACATTACTTGACAATGTACTTCTATATCAATATAGCTTAGTACATCAGCTTCTTTATCATATGCTGGAATTATCGCGTCACTCAATTTTCCACCTATATATGATGTATCCGTATTTCCACCTACATTTACTACAACACATTTATCTGTAGATACTAGTGTATTATATTTTTCTCCTTCTGTAACTGTCCACCAATCTCCGTTTTGGTCATCTCCAAAAGGTACATATTTTAAATGTTTATCTAAGTAGTCTGTTACTTGACTAACTCTAGCATTTACATCGCCTTCATTGTATAGTCTTAAAGTATATGTTACAACATCTCCTATTTCTACTTGTACAGGTACTTTACTATGATTATATATTGCTGTTTCTGCTCCTTGTTTTAATCCACTTGTGTCAACTATTGGAGCTCTATTATATGGTGTGTCTCCTACTGCTGAAATAAATTTTCTAAGTGCTAAATCTATTGTTGGTGTTTCTACGATTATTTTTTCAAAATCATCGTCATCTTCTTGTCCTGGATAATATGTTCCATTTACTACATTTGATCCGTCATAATATGGATCATTTTTTCCATTTGCTCCACCTGTATAATTTGGTAACATTTCATCTGTTGGTAATGTCATATTTTCGTCTGGAACTGAATCTCTATCTTGTTCTACTGGTGTTCCATTTTTATCTGTTATTGATGTTATTTCTGCTATGTTTGTTACATTTGTGTCATATGGTGTTGTAGGCATTACTACACATGATATTTGTACATCTACATAGCTTAATGTATAGTCGTCTGTTTCTTCATTATATTGTGCTGCTGGAATTAAAACATCTCCTAAGTTTTTACCTACTTCTGTTTCTTGGATGTTTCCTCCAACTCCTACAACTTTACAAAATTCTGTTGATGTTGCAACTCTTCCTGTTTCTTCATCTAATATCCACCAAATGCCTTCATCATCTCCATAATTTGTATATTGAAGATATGCTGGTAAATAGTCTTTTACTTCTTTTATATATGTGTCTACATCACCTTCGTTATATAACCTTAATGTATATGTTACTGTATCTCCGATTGATACTCTTAGTGGTGTTTTTGAATGATTATATATTGCTGTTGTTTGCAATTTTCCGTCTACAACTTTATTTAATTTTGTTGTGTCTACTACTGGCTCTCTTGAAGCTTCTCCTGTTAATTCTTCTCCATTTACTGATGAAATGAATTTTCTTAAAGCAACATCTACATCTCCAGCTTCTTCAACTCTAATTACTGGTTGCTCTAAAGCTGCATCTGTTCCTGCTAAGTAAACTGTTATTTCTCTTGAAGGTGTATAGCTTCCTAAATTAGCTGCTTCTTTTGCTTTTGTAATTAGTGTGCTATATAATGTTGCTGCTGCATTTTGTCTCTGTGTTCCATAGCTTTCTAATGTATTAAATATATCTGCAAATGTTTTATAATCTTCTGTTTCAAATATTTCATCTCCAGTAATCATCATATATAGTGTAGGTAAAGTGTCTTTATTATATGCTTCATCATCACTATTTGTGAAATACCAAATTGCTAATTGTTGGATTGCTTCAATATCTGCTCTTGATAATACATTTTCTTTTAGTTCTGTACTGTTTAAAGTTTCATCTGTATAAGCTGCATATGTTTTTAAATAATTTTCTACTTGTGCATCAGTTGCTTCTTCTAATAGCATATTATCTAATATCCATAATACAGCATCTAAATCTTGTTTCTTATCTTCGTCAAATATTGTTGTTTCTGACTTTAGTGTACTAAAATAATCAACTAAGTTTTGATATTGTTCTGGTAATGCATAACTTTGATTATATTCCACAACTGTATTTGTTGGACTTTCTGATGTAAATCCAAGTCCTGCTCTTAAACAATATAAATCTGGAATTGTATTTGTTATTGTTCCGTCTTGATTACAAGTAACCAATTTCCAAATATTTTTTGTACTTAATGTGTTATTTGTATACAATTGGTGCTTATATGTAATTCCGTCTACTTCTCTATCTTTAGTTATTGTTAAGTAGCCTATGCTAGCAGCATCTACAGTATTTGTAAAAAGTGCTATCATTAGTATTGCCATAAACATTAAAATTGCTACAATTAGTTTTTTAGTTTTCATACTTTACCACCTTTTATAACTTTTTTATTTTGGTCATCATAATTTGACCATTTTACTTATATTATATTTTACATTTTTTTTTAATAAAGTCAATAGAAAAATTTGCCTTTTTTTCCAAGTAAAAAAAGCCTCTCTTAAGCTACTACGGAAACTGTTTTCTTAAAGCTCATTTTTAATATGACATTTATATTACAATTATACAATATTTTATACATATTTTCAACTGATTATGTAAATATTTTGCATAAGTCTTATTTTCGTAGACGATTTTGTTCTTAATGTTATAAATTGTAAATCATAACCACAGCTGGCTAGATGTATCACATCTAGCCAGCTGCGTACTGCGATTATACTCCCGCGTACATTCTGGTTATTGCCATAGTAATTTCCCAAGGCAGTGCGTTATGTTCCCACTGCTTGTAGAACTCCTCCCGGCCTACCTTTTCCATGTACTCGTGGATCATTCTGTTTGCGCAATGTTCATCGCAGATTCTCGTACTACACTTTTCAGTATAGCACCTTTTTTCTGTCTTGCACATATCTGGAATACCTCCCTCTTGTGCTTCATAAGTGTGTTTGCGATTATTTTTATTATACTATATTCTTTTAAAAAAATCAATGCGTTAAGAAGCTCCCCAGGTTAATCACCTGGGGAGCTCTGGAAGTGGGGCGGCATTTAGACCTCCTTCATGCCCAAAATAACGCGCACAGCGTTATCCACTTCATGAGGCAGCCGGCCTTGCCGCCACTGGAGGAGATA
>CALXJN010000071.1 GCA_944388635.1 uncultured Clostridia bacterium | reverse complement strand
ATTTATAAAAATTATAATAATGTTAGTATTTGCACCAATAATTTTGATTGCAGCCTTATATTGCAGAATTAAAAGCAATAATAAAAATGATATATATTACAATACATATAGATTGTACATGGATTGTTATAGTTTTATATTACCTGTTGTTTGTCTTATGGCTATGCCACTAATAGCTTTTATTTATCTTATAAAAATATAAAAAGAAAAAGAGCATCTGCTCTTTTTTTTTAAATTGTAAAATCTATGCTTAAATTTTCTAAATCTAAATATTCTTTTTCTTTAGGTTCTTTATCTTCTTCTTTGCCAAATAAAATTTCTTGGCATTTTTTATTTGTTATATTACCTGCAAAAATATCATTATCCATCAATTTTTTTGCTCTTTTGTCAGCCTCTTTTAAAACATCATGAGAATATTTTGGAACTACATAAAATTTTATCTTTTTATAGTGTATATTTGTTTTATCTATACAGCTATAAAATTCATCATCAATATTTTTAATTTGTTGTATTAGCCCAAGATTTTGGAACAAAACCATAACTCTTCTTATATGTGCTTCGCTTGCTATTTTAATTTTTTGACCTGATTCCTTATCAGCAATCTGTTCAACTATATCTTCCAGGTTTTTTCTAATATATGAACTTGTAAGAAAGAAAGGAATCATATCTCTATCATTTACTTTTATAGTTTTATGTATTTTGTTAGTTACATTTAAACCGAATATTTGTATTTGCTGTAATATAAATAGGTTATCTTTTACAATTCGATATAAATTATTATATCTATCAAGATTATCTAAAGTTAAAATATTATCTCCATATTTTAATCTTTCATTTATTTTTTTTAGCATTTCTGGTCCATCAATTGTAACACCTAATTCATCCGCCATCTTTTCAATTGCCAACTCCTTACATGTATAGTTATTAATTAACATATATAATCTTACAGGTGTAAGTTTATCAACCAATGTTATATTTTTACTAATATAATCATATTTAACTTCTCTTAAAATTACAAGTTTATTAGTGTTGCTTATCTTGAGAATATATCCTTTAAATAAATCATTTTCAAATTCTTTATTTGGTTCAATTTTAAATATCTTACTAAAATCAACCAACATATTTAGCATTGCTTCCGCATTTTCGAATGTATCAACTGTTATTCCTCTCGCATCTACAACACTTCTCAGATTCATATTAAATAACTTATATATTTCACTTTCATGATTTAACATGTTTCTAAGTTCTGTATCTTTTTCTTTAAAATATGCAAGGAATTCATTGTTGTTATTATCTTCTATCAGTTCTCTTATTTGATTTTTAGTTAAAGCTTTCATTTTAATCATCTCCATATTTATTTTTAACTTAACTATTTACAATATATTATATTAAGTTAATAACTATATATATAACTTGGTAAAGCATATTATAACATTTATTTCTTACTCTTTGTTCAAATATCCTAAAATTTTTCAAAAATAATTTATGAAAAATAAAAAATGCGATAATTATCGCAAAATTTTTATTGAATCTGTTTAACTGTTTTTATTATATTTAGCATATCTGTATTATTTTTGTTAAAAACCTGCATTGGTATAGTGTTTATTAATATTAGTAGAGTGTTTATTAGTACCATATCTTTTATATTAAATAGAATGCCAATTATTAAAAGAAGTGCATTAACAGAAAGACCAGCTCCCATAACTATTATTCTTTTTACTAAGTATTTTCTATCTTTATTGTCTACATCTATCGCATACGCAACAAAAGCTCCAATAGGTTTGCTCCTAACAGTAAATATTCCTTTTTTAAATAAAGGTTTTCCTATAAACAAAGAAAATTCCACTACATTAAACCCCAAAATTTTACAAGCTACATAATGTCCAAGCTCATGCAGCAAAACACTTATAAATAATAATATATATGCAAAAAGTAAACCTTGTATATAACTAAGCATAATACCACCTCTTATTATTATTATATGTTAAGTGGTGGGGGAAGATGAAAAAAGGAACAACTGGTGTTCCTCTTGATGTTATCGCCCTTTGGTGAATTTAAGACTGTATTTTTCTACTCCTGTAGCTTCAAGCGTATCAGTATCGCTTATTAAAATCATGTCTGTGTAAGTCTTGCTATGTGTATCATCCTTATAAATTTCGATATCAAAATATAATGTATCTTCCATATTTTCTATAGCTTCCTTTATTAGTGCATTAACACTATAGCTCTCAAAATCTATGTTTATTTCTGGCTTTCCAAGAATAATATAATTTGTGTAAGAGTATGGAAACTGTGTTACATCTACCTTGTCTTTTGTCTTTTCTACAGTAACTTTGTAACATTCAAAAATGATACTTCCTTCGGAATCTTGCGACTTTTTAACTTTTATTACAGCCTTATCTCCCTTGATTATCTGGGCAGTTCTTTCAATTGCCATTTTCAACACCCCCCAGAAATTAAGCTTCTGGCTTTGTAAGTTCTTCTTTTTGTGAACCAGGTGCAAGAGCTAGTTTATATGTAGTATCGCTTAAGTTGCTTACTTCCATACCTTCACTAAAGCTTTCGCAAGCAATTTTATATTGAGTCCACTTACCAGATGTGTAATCTTTAGTAAAAGCTAAATAAAATTCTTCATTCGCTTCTTCACATTCTTGAATCATGTCTTGCCCTTTATCATTCACAGCGTTTCGACATGTTAAAGAAATGTTGATTTCTTTTTTTCCAAAAACCTTAGTTTTGAACTGGTCCAAAAACACAGTTGTATCCATGCTGTCTTTGCTTCCTTCTAATTCTAGTTTGTAGGCTGTTTCAACATATGTTCCATTTGCTGCAACATCTTCTACATCTGCCCAAGGCGTAGACATTTGTGCTTTACTAACTTTTACCCTTACTTTATCTCCTTTAATAATTGTGCTGTTTCTTTCTGCCATTTTACATCACCTCTTCATAATAAATATAATGGCTATATTTCTAAATTTTGTACAAAACAAGTATAATTAATGCTTATTACTTTTCTGTTTTCCGAATCGAAAGCCAAATCTACAGGTCCAGAAATTTTCTTAAAGCAAGAAAAATTATACTTATCTACTGTCTTTTCAAGTTCTGTTAATTTTTGTTCTATATTTTCTGTTATATTATATGCTTTATAAATGTTACTTATATATAATAAAAGTTGAAATTTCATCTCATAATATTTGTTTTTTGTTGTATATGTTTCGAATTTTTCATAATTCCCACCAGTTTGGCTGATTCTAATAATATCTTTTTTATTTTGCACCTTACCAATAGTTATCTCAACACTATCATCAGCAACAACATCC
>CALXJN010000070.1 GCA_944388635.1 uncultured Clostridia bacterium | reverse complement strand
CATATATGTCTCATACGACCTATAACACATTTGCTTAAGCTAACTATATAATAACATCTTTTTTGATATTTATCAAATATTTTTTCTTTACTTCAAATTTAATTATTTGGAGGCGACACCCGGATTCGAACCGGGGATCAGAGTTTTGCAGACTCGTGCCTTACCACTTGGCTATATCGCCACTTTATTATATCTAACAAAAATGGCAATATTATTATATAGTCTATATTTTATTTTTGGAGCAGGTAACGAGAATCGGACTCGTGACTAAACCTTGGCAAGGTCTCGTTTTACCACTAAACTATACCTGCACTTCATGAATAATGCTTTATTATGATACCAAAAATAAATTAAATTGTCAAGAAAAACTCATTAAGTTTTACTTATTTTCTAATTATATGTATATGAAGCAAATAAAAATATATGATTATTTTCTTATTAAAGCAATGACTATATTTATTTTCATTAGCTAAGTTGCAATTTTCTTCGCAGAAATTCTAACATATTCTTATGAGCCTCTTTCACGGCTAGCGTGACCATTCCTCATAAGAATATATAAGAATTTCTAAGCTTGAAAATCTTACAGCCGCTAATGAAAAGTAAATATAGTCATTGCTCTTTTCAAGTTCTGCAAAGAATTGTGCTTTTGGCTAGGCTGAACGTGTTTTTTATCTAGATCCACTCGCCGTTTCTCTTAATATAAACCCTCTTTGCAAATAGTGCCACAAAGCAATATAGAATTGGCACACCTATTATTACTGGGAAATACATAAATGGAATTGCAACAAGTCCTATTACTTCTCCAAGTATTGTAAATGGCACTACCATTGCAACTATACTTAAAAGTATTGATGAAAAATATACCATTTTTGATGCATTACTTTGTATAAATGGAGCTTTTGCCGTACGTATTACGTGCATTCCAACTAGGTTTGATACAACTCCATAAGAGAACCATATTGTTTGAAATACTTGTGCGTCTCTTACATTAAATACAAACCATAAGATTGCAAATACGATTAAGTCAAAGCATGAACTAACTGGTCCCATAAATATCATAAATCTTTTTAATCCTTTTACATCCCATTTTCTTGGCGACAAAAGATAATTATCATCAACATTATCAAATGGTAATGTTAGTTGTCCTAAATCATAAAGTAGACTTTGTACTAATAATTGTATTGGTGTAATTGGTAAAAATGGAAGTAATACGCTTGCTATAATTACTGATGATACTTCTCCAAAGTTAAAGCTTGCTGCCATTTTTATATATTTCATCAAATTACAAAAAGTTCTTCTTCCTTCTGTAACACCGTCTACTAACACATTTAAGTCTTTTTCAAGAAGTATTATATCTGCTGATTCTTTTGCAATATCTACTGCTGTATCTACTGAGATACCTACATCTGAGTTAATAAGTGACGGACTATCATTTATTCCGTCTCCCATATATCCTACAACATTTCCGCTTTCTTTTAATACCCTTACAATTCTTTCTTTTTGTATAGGAGAAAGTTTTGCGAAAATATTTGTATCTTTAAGCAGACGTTTTAAGCTTGAGTCTGATAATTTTTCTACATCTGAACCTATTGCTATTCTCTTAGATTTTATTCCTACTTTATTGCAAACACATCTTGTAACTTCTGCATTATCTCCTGTAAGTACTATTACTCTGATTTTTGCTTTATTTAATCTTGCAATTGAATCTTTTGCACTTTCTTTTGCTGGATCTAGAAAGCCAATAAAGCCAATTAAAGTCATATTCTTTTCGTCTGGTATATTAAAATCTGTCTTGTCCTCTTTAGTTATTCTTTGTGCAACAGCAATTACTCTTAATCCCTCTTTATTCATATCTTTGCTGATTTTCAATATGTTTTCTTTTATTTCTTTTGTAATATTAGATATCTCGCCTTTATAGTCTATATTTGAAGAAATACTTAATATTTCTTCTACAGCTCCTTTTGTGATAATTAGCTTTTCTTTTCCGTCATCTACAACAACTGATAATCTTCTACGCATAAAATCAAATGGTATTTCATCTACTAATTTATAATCTTTTGTAATTTCTTCTAGCCCATTTTTATATGCTCTTGTTATAACCGCTTCATCTATGCTTCCTTTTAAGCCTGTCTGAAAATATGAATTTAAAAAAGCATGTTTTAAAACTCTAATATCTTCATTTCCTTTTACATCTAAGTATCTTTCAAGCACAATTTTATCTTCTGTTAATGTTCCTGTTTTATCTGTGCAAAGTATATTCATTGCTCCAAAACTTTGTATAGAATCTAGCTTTTTTACAATCGTCTTTTTATCAGACATTCTCACTGCACCTTTTGATAAACTTGATGATAATATGACTGGTAAAAGTAGTGGTGTTATACCAATTGCAACTGCAACGGCAAATGTAAATGATGTAAGTAAATCATGTTTCCATGCATTTAGTATAAATACTAGTGGTATTAATATAAGCATAAATCTTATTAATAGTTTACTTATATTTTCTACACCTTTTTGGAAAGATGTTTTTGGCTTTTCTGAAGTTATAGAATGTGCTATGCTTGCAAAGTATGTGTTTTCTCCTGTTGCTATTACGACTGCTTTTGCGCTACCGCTTATTACATTTGTGCCCATAAAACAAATTGTATCTAAGTCTGATATTGTTTCTATATCCTCTTTGCTAACTTCTGATATTGGAACTTTTTTTATTGCGTCTGATTCTCCTGTAAGTGATGATTGCCTTACATAAAGGTCTGTTGCTTCTAATACTTTTAAATCTGCTGGTATCATATCTCCAGCTGATAAAAGTACTATATCTCCAATTGCAACTTCTTTTAATTGTACTTTTTCTTTATTTCCTTGTCTTAAAACTGTTGTAGTTGTTGCAACAAGTTCTTTTAATTTTTCTGCTGCTTTATTTGATCTGTACTCTTCAAAAAACTCTAAAAGAGTACTTATTAATACTAAACATATGATGACTATAATATTTGCATAACTTGGCTCTACTGCAATTATTATATCTGTGTAGCTTAAAACAACTGCTATACCAAGCAAAATACAGTTAAATGGTGTTAATAAACTTTTCATAAAATAATAATACCATTTCTTTGGTTTTGCTTGTTTTAATTCATTATAGCCATGTTCTTGTATTTTTCTAATTGCTTCTGAATTTGACATTCCGTTTAATGAAATATTATTTTCTTTTATGTATTCTTGTACATCTTTTGTACCTATATTAGAATATTCTTCTATATTCATTCTTTCGTTTTTATTTTCCTCTTTCATTTGTGCCTCCGTGATTTTATTAAGTTGTCATTCAGAACCGTCCATTGACAACCATCAAAATTTATATTTATTATATCATTCTTTTTTTATTTTTAAACTATTTTTTATAAATTTTAATAAATTTCTTTCCAATATTTTTCTTTAAACATGTTTTCAAAGCTAAATAGTAATTCTTTAAAATAGTCTGATACTTCTTTTTTTCGTATATCATTTTTTACAAAAATGTTTAGTTCTTTTATTATTTTATTATCAATTTTTACGGTTAATTTTCCGTATTTTATCATTTTTTATAACTGGTGCAACTAGTTTGTCTCTAATTTCTGTTTCTATTTTTACATCTTTTACATTTCCTATAAGCACAGGGTATAGACTTAAATTGTGATTTTCTAAATCTATTTTTACATTACTATTTATTCCTTTTTCTACGTAAAATAGAGTTTTATCAACCAGTGTATCAAATTCATCTTCTATCATAAATTTTATATCTACCATTTGATAGTTTGAAAATGCATATTCTATTAGTTTTATGCTGTCTTGTGTTCTATCCTTTTTTGTGTCTGCTCCTAGCACAACACATATTATATCCATATCGCCTCTTTTTACTGAGGTTACTAAACATCTATTAGCTCCGTTGGTAAATCCTGTTTTTACCCCGTATACTCCTTCTAAATTACCTAATAATTCATTTGTGTTTTTTATATTTTTGGGATATCCATTAATACTTATAGTATAATTTTGAGTTTTTACAATTTTTTGTATTTCTTCTTTTTTTAATGCATAATCTGTAATTTTTGCAAGTTCATAAGCTGTTGTATAATGTTCTTCTTCGTCTAAACCATGAGGTGTTTCAAAATGTGTATCTTTTAGTTTTAATTCTTTTGCTTTTTTATTCATTAAATCTGCAAATTCCGGCACTCCTCCTGCCACATATTCTGCAAGTGCTACTGCTGCATCATTTCCTGAGCATAGCATAAGTCCATATAATAAATCTTTTACAGTTATTTTATCATTTGTATGTAATCCTAGTCTTGAGCCTCCTGTTCCTGCTGCCTTAGATGATACTGTCACTATATCTTCTAAATTTTTTACATTTTCTAAGACTACTGTAATTGTCATTATTTTTGTTGTTGATGCCATTTTACATCTTTTATTTTCGTCTTTTCCATATATAACTACTCCGAGATGTTCTATCATATATAACTGCATTTCTTGAATTTATTTGCGGAATTTCATTTACATCTGCTGCTGTTTCTTTTATTTCTTCTATTTCTTCCCAAGTTATAGCACTTTCTTCTATTTCATCATCTGCATATACACAATTGTTTAAGATTATTATAGATACAAAAACTATAATAAACAAAACTTTTTTGATTTTTTGCATAAAAAAACACCTCTTTTATTTATATGTTTTTAGAGGTGTTTGTATTCTTTATACACAAGCATGTTTTCCACTTTGTGTTTTAATTATCTTACTTAAAAATCCTTTTGTTTCATTATTTTTTACTTTTGCACGACTTTCTTCAATATTTTCTGGAATTTCTAGTGTTTCTTTTTTCTTTGAGATTGTTGTATCTATTTCCATTTTCCATAAAATTAATAATTCTTTTTTAGCTTTATTTATCTTTTCTTCTTGTTCTTTTATAATTTTATTTGAATTATTTATTTTATACTCTAAGCTTGAGATTTGTTCTTCATATGCTCTAAGTCCTTCGTTTTGCTCTACTTTTTCTCCTTTATCCTCTTGCAACTTTTCTATTACAACTGCAAATTGTTTTTCTCTTTCGTAAGAAGTTTTTAATTTTTTCAATTGTTCTTCTGCTCCAACAAGAGTATTTGCTTTTATTATGCTATTTGCTTCAGTTATAATGCCTCTTAATGTTTCCATTCTATTATAACGAGCTTCTTGTATATTATAATTTACAACTCCTGTTTTCTTTTCTTTAGATTTTATAATGCTTCTTAATTCACTAGTTGCTCTATATATCTTTTTTCTTTTTCTTATTAGACTATTTTTTATTTTATTGTATTCAGCTTTTGTAAGTATCTCGCTTATAGATTCAATATTCAAAATTGCGTCATCTATCATAGTGTTTATCTCTCTAGGTTCTCTTAGTTTTAAATAGTCAGCTTCCATTGTTGATAAAATTCTAATTCTCTTTTGTCTTACACTATTAAATTTTTGCATTTTTGATTGAATATCTCTGTCTGAATTTTTTAATATTTCGTGTGGAATTGGTGTTGTATTAAATATTTTTGCTTTTTCTATTACGTCTAATTCATTTTGAATTAGCACCATTTTCTCTTCATCTGTATATTCTATTTTATATTTTTCTTTTGCTTTTTTTAACTCTTTTCCTTCTGATTTATATATGCTAAAATCTATTTCTTCTATGTTATCAAGTTTTGGAAATTCATCCAAATCTTCTTCTATTACTTCAACTATTGCATTATATCTTTTGCCTATTCTCTTAGTAGCTTTTAGAAGATATGCTTCTGCTGTTTTTGCATCAACTCTATATACCATGTGTTTTGCAATTTCTAGCTTTTCCATTTTACTTGGAATTTTGTCGCATTCTTCTAAAAGCTCTAAGATTTCGTCTTTTGCTTCGATTTTGCTTTCGTATTCTTTATCTATTTGTTTTTCTATCTTTTGTATTTCTTTTTCTTTTGTTTTTTTCTGGTTTTCTTCACATTTTGCTTTATAGCTGTTTATTCTATTTTCTTTTTCTTCTGTTTTTTCATCTTCTAAAGAATAAAGGTATGTTTTTAGTTCTTTAATTGTTATTTTGCTTTGATTTTCCAACATAACTTTTATTCCTCCTTTTTCTTTCGCACTTGTTATTATTATACCATATTTGCTGCCATATTCTATTACAATTGCATTACATTTTTATTACATTTTTGTTAAATGAAAGAGAAGGATATATTTAATTTTAAGTGAACCCGCGCAGCGAATAACGGAGCTGAAAGCGACGGCGAATGGGGCAGACTTCTTATAATTTATTTCGAAGTCTGCCCCAGCAAGGGAAACGATAAAATTAAATATATCCTTCTCTTTTCTCAAAAATTATATTTCAAAATTTCATATTCGCAAATTCGAGTTTTAGTTTAAATTAAATGAAAACTCAAAATCTGTTCCTTCTCCAAGTAGCATAATAAATGTTTTATTTATTGTATTGTCTGAGTTTTCACTTGCGTCTCTTATGCTTACTCTATATGTATAATATGTTCCTGCTTCGTCTCCAAATTCCATATATTCAAAACTATTTTTTTCAAAGAAATTTGTTTTCATATAATTTTCAAATGCTTCATAATTTGCGAAATTAGTTGTTTTAAAGCTATCTGCTAATTTGCTATATACATAGTTATAGTCTCCGTCATTTATTGCAAGCATTATTTTATTTATATTTAATATTACTCTTTCTTGTGCATTTGATTCATCATATCTTGTTATAAATTCTGGTATATCTATTGTATATGTATCAAGTATTAATGTATATTCCATTGGCGCTGTTTCGTAAAAAATGTAATAATTTCCTTCTGTATCTGTTATTGTATATTGTGTATATTCTTCTCTGTTTGTTTTTTGCATTCCTGCTGCTGCTACGTTTGCTATATTTTTATATTTATTTTCTACGTAGCTTTCAAATTTTTCCAATGTTCCAAATTTTGCTTTGCTATATTCTTCATCTAAATCATTGTAAATTGCTTCTTTATTATACATTAATTCTTCTTTAAGTTTATTAAACATGTCTACTGCATATGCTTCATCTGCAACTGTTTTAAATACATATTTATTATTTCTATTTACTTCTATATTTTCTGAAACTTCTATATCTAGGTTATCTCCAAGCTTTGCATTTGCCAATTTTTCTTCCACATATCCATTTGGAATTATACTAAATGTTTCATTTGCATAGTCTATTTTTACAACAATTGTAAATGGTTCTAAATTGCTTTCTTCTCTTATCGTTCCCTTTACTATATATAGGTGCATATTTGCTGACCTTTGAGTAACATACATACTTGTAATATCTATACTTGGGCTAGTTACTTTTCCTGTTATTTCTTCTAAGTTACTAACTGTAATATTATTTGCATTTATAACTTCTCTATCTAGCATATTATATACAATTTGTTTGTTTTCGTCTCTGGCAGTTTTTAATTCTTCTGCACTATATCCTTCATAATATTTTTCGATATTTGATATTATATCTAAATATGTATAATACTTGTTTATTACGCCTTCTACAACATAATAACGATTTCTAACTGCTTCTACAGAAAGTATTTCTTCTGGTGGAATTTCTTGTGATGTTTCATCTGGTTCTGGTTCACTATATATTGCTCCATTCCTTCTTCCTATAATAAATATCCCTAATATTATAATTATAATCATTACTATTATTATCATGATTAATAATAACATTTTTTGTGTTTTACTCATAACTTATTCCTCACTTTTAATAAGTCTTGTGAGGACGATAAAACGTCCTCATATCTTTTGTTATTTTATAATAGCTTTAAAACTTAAGTTTCCTTCTACTACTGCATTTGCCTCTGCAACTGATTTATATGGTCCGTCATGCCCTCTGGCTGAATCCATTATATAAAATTTATATCCTTGTGCTTTTAGTTCATCTGATACTGGCATTATTGCAAGTATGTGCCCCTCTTCTCTTCCTATTACTGGATAGCCTTGTTCTAATGCTGCTAATGCTTCACTTTCTGACGGATACATTACTGATGTTACTCCATAATATTTTTGTAAAAAGCTACTTTGATATATTATATCCATTGATCCTGTTCCTGCTTGATAATATTCTCCTCCTGGCCAATTTGATTTTATATCTGCTACTACTTTATCTGGTGTTATTGACGGATCATCTAAATACCCTGCTAGTACCATTGCAAGTGCTGTTGGTCCACATCCTGATGCTGATATCGTTGAACTTCCATAAGAACCTGAATAATTTCTTTGCAAATAATGTGGATATGTATGCCTTCCGTCTGAATATGTTGATACTCCTGAATAATCTGGTCTTGTCTTTCCGTGGTATTTCTCATAAAATTCTTCTGCTTTTTGTACTCTTATGTCTATTGCCGCTGTTGCTCCACTTGCTGGTCTTTCGAATGAATAACAAAAGGCTTTTGCTGCTTCTTCTACACTTTCTGCATTTATCCATGAGTCTGCATCATATCCATTTCTTGATAATAACTGATATGTTGCATATTGTGATGCTGCACTTGACCTACTTGAGTCTAATTCTGCAAGTAAGAATTCTATTTGTGTATTTGTATCTGAAATACTTACCCCTTTACTTTGTGCATAACTTAACAATCCTTGTTTTCTATTACTTGTTGTCCACTGGCATAATCCATACCCTGCACTATCTGAGGCAAAGTTTGTGTATGTTCCGTCATCTACTGCTGCTGTATATTCTTCATCACTCATTCCAAGTTTACTGTTTGCTGTATTTTCCAAATTGTTTGTTATAAATCCACTTTCTCTCCATATGCTTCCCATTGCTCCTGCTGCTGCATATTCACTATATCCTGCATCGATTAATGCATACCATAGTTTCTCTTCTGCATTGCTTCCATACATTGAGCCACCCGGTGTTACACCATTTACTAAAGATGTCGTCACATTTGTATCAAATAAATCTAGCAGTTCGTCTATATCTACATCATATATTTCCTCGCCATAGTAAACATTCCAGAAATATTTCATTATTTCTTCATGATTTTGTGTATTTTCATGCATTACAAGTAAATCTATTAAATCATCTATGTTTTGCCCTGAGGTATTTGCAATATTGTCTACGACTATCTCTGTTGCTTCATCTTCTTCCGGTATTAAGTATTCTACTTCTATTCCGTCTTCCTTATACAGCGTTCCTACATAATACTCCCCTGTATCGTTTTTCCATTCGCCTAAAAATCTTTCATAATTTATCTTTTTTTCTGTTGCTATACTTACATTCCAAGTATCATCCCTTGTATCTAACTTAGTTGAATATAAAAGGTTTCCGTCTGATAAGAATTTCTCAATTATTGTATATGTGCTTCCCGGTCCTGGCGAAGGAATTCCGCCTCTATTAGAATATGTCATTTCTGAATAGCTCATTCCTGCCATTTCGCCTTCTGTATGTGACTCTACTTTTTCTACTCCCGGTGTTTCTACTGTATTTAAAGTCGCTGTTTGTTCAAAATCTAAACACCAAGTATATGCTTTTTTTATGTACACATTTGAGGTGTTTGTATATGTATATGTTTCAACTCTTGTCTCGGCACCTGCTGGGAAAGAATAACTTTCAGATATTCCTCCATAAGACCACCTATAATGTGTTTCTATCTCATTTCCACTTCCTGTTGTATAACTTTCTGATGTTAAGGTTTGTTCCGTTGTTTTTTCTACTTGGAAATATCTTTCTGTTAGTAAAGTCATATTTAATTGATCTTGTATCATTAGTACTATGTCAGTTTCTTCCATTAGTAAATCAATAACTGCCATTACATATTCTGGATTTTCTGAGGTTTGAAGTAAAGCAAATAAAAAGTTATATGGCATACTACACATTTCTACTAGATTAGTATATGTTACACTATTCTCTTGAAGTGTTAATACTCTTGATACTTCCATACCATTTACATATACAATAACTTCTTTATATGTTGCATAATATACAAGTCCTGTATTTTCATCAAATGAGAAGTAATATAAGGCCTCTCTTTGATTTGCCGTAATCATCTGAGTTAATTCTTCATGTGGCAAATATGTCATTTCAAATTCTTCTCCGACAGTTCCGTCTTGGTTCATCATTTGCCTATGTATTTGTACAGCTCCTTGTACTACATAATCTCCATTACTATCTTTTTTATTCCCTTGGCTGTCTTCTTCTCCTCCTTCATATGGTCCAAGTTTTGGGTATGAACTTGCAATTTCAGCACTTATCATCCTTACAAAATATTCATCAAAATTTTCTACTTTAAACCAGTCTTCTATAGTTTCTCTTGTTGATTCTTTTGCTTCTTCGTCATATTCTTCATACTCTACATTGTTTTGTTCTTCTATATTGTTACCATCATCTGGCATTTCTTCATTTTCATAAACGCCCTCTTGATCTGCTTTAAAATATTCTTCTGTGTATTTGTCTACTACCTCTTGATTTATCTTAAAATAATATCCTTCTTCACTGCTTCCTTGTGCTATACTAACTTCATTTTTTATAACATTTGCTGATGAAACATCTGCCATAGTACTTGTTGAAAAGAAGTCTAAAATCGATGTAAACGTAATAACAATAATCGCAATTATTGCTAC
>CALXJN010000069.1 GCA_944388635.1 uncultured Clostridia bacterium | reverse complement strand
CGTGACATTTTCCCCCTTAGTCTTTAATACTCTTATCCAGTTAATTTAAGTTCTTCCATGTAATCTTTCCTTTCTTATTATACTTTATATTGCTATTTTTAATTAATAGGTTAATGCGTATTTTATTACACAAAAGCCATAAAACTAATCCTCCTTTTAGTTACATCACTCTCCCTTTTTGTTATTTTTTCTCTGATTTTTCTTAGGATAGAAATTTCCTAAACAGATTTCTTTTCGTCTTACCTTAAGTTGCTTTGATTTAATAAAATTAAGTATAGTTAAATTTATACTACATATGAACCAATTTGTCAACAAAAACCATTCGACAAAATTCGACAAATATATGTTAAATAAAGCAGTGTCCGGTCGTTTGGGACGGTTCTAAATGACCGGAGAGCCGTCCCAAACTGCAAACTTCTCCCAAACGACCGAACAGTTGTCAAAAGGAAGTACTATATAAAAAATTTATGTAGCGACGCGTAGCATGGAAGCGAGCTAAGAAACTGTTAGGAGCTTTGCTCATTACAGTTTCTTGCGAGACGACCAACAAGGAGCAAATAAATTTTTATATAGTACTTCCTTTACCCACTTACCTCATTTCACGTTATCTTAATTTTAACTTAAACTAACTTAACTGTCAAGTACAAAATCTACCAATTTTGTAAAAATAAATTTTTCCTTACATTCCTTCTATTTCAATCGCATATTCCTCTAGCCATAAGTCAAATTCATATAAATATGCAATAAGTTGTGGCCTTGTCATTAGTTGCCCATACCATGGCAAAATATCATCTTCTTTACTTTCTAATAATTCATTTACCTTATCTATATTAAATATTTTATACATTTTACTATTTTTATTCTCGAGTCTTTTTTTTAACAACTTACTTACAAGCTCTAAAAACTTTGGATTATGTGTCTTTGGATATGGATTTTTCTTCCTATACAAAACTTCATCTGGAATAACTCCTTTAAATGCTTCTCTAAGTAAAAATTTTTCCGTATTATTGTTATATTTATATTCAAATGGAAGGTTCCATAAATATTCTACAAGTTTTGTATCTGCAAATGGAACTCTTGCCTCTAGTGTTGCGTACATTGTCATTCTATCTTTTCTCTCAAGTAATCCTTGCATAAAATGTGTCATATTAATATAAAATAATTTCTTATCCTTTTTATTTCTATCCGCTTCATCTAGTTCATTTATTGTTTTTCTATATTCTTCCTCTACTATTTCTTTCAAATTTATATCGTTTTGTAAATTTTCATTTAATAGACTTTGCCTATATTCTAAATTGTTTATCCATGGGAATAATTCTCTATCATTTAAGTCTTTTCTATAAAACCAAGGGTAGCCTCCGAAAATCTCGTCTGCACATTCTCCGCTTAGAATTACCTTATACTCTTTTGCAATTTCCTTTGAAAACCAAAGAAGTGATGAATCAATGTCAGTCATTCCTGGATAATCTTTTGCATAGAGTGCATCTCTTAGATATTTTACAACATCCTCCTGTGTGATTGTTTTATACTCGTGTTTTGTATTAAAAGTCTTACTCATCAGTTCAATATAGTCTTCATCACGTGATACTGTAAAATCTGTTTTTTTAAAATATTTATCATTTCCTTCATAGTCAATTGAAAATGTAGTTAGTTTTTCATCTAAATTCTTAGCAACAATACCTGTGATTAAGCTAGAATCTAATCCACCACTTAAAAGTGTTGCTATTCCTACATCTGATACCATTTGTCTTTTAATTGAATCTGTAAGCAGTTCTCTTACCTTTTCTTTTGCCTCTTCAAATGTATCTGTACATTCCTTTGTCTTTACATTCCAATATCTTTTTATTTCTATTTCTCCATTTTTATATTTCAAATAATGTGCTGCTCTTAATTCATTTATTCCTGTAAATATTCCGGCTTCCTTGTTTTTTTGATGGTCCGAAGAGCTAATATTTCTCCTAATGATTCTTTACTTAAGTATGGCTTTATTACTCTGCTTTTAAGTATTGGTCTTATCATTGAAGCGAATAAAAAATCATTACCTTTTTTAGCATAATATAAAGGTTTTATTCCGAACCTATCTCTTGCAAGAAATGCTTCTTTCGTCTTTTCATCATATATGCAAAACGCAAATATTCCTTCTAACATATCTAAAATCTTTTCTTTAAATTCTACATATCCTTTTAGTACTACTTCTGTATCACATGTTGTATAAAATTTGTATCCTTTCTTTTCTAGCTCTTTTCTTATTTCTTCTGTATTATATATTTCTCCATTATACACTATTGCATAGTCTTCATGATACATTGGTTGGCTTCCCTTTTCTACATCGATAATTGCAAGTCTCTTGTGTCCAAGCATTGCATGTTCTTCTAAATGGTACCCTGTACTATCTTTTCCTCTACAATTCATTAATTCTACCATATCTTGAAACACTTCTTGTTTATGGTTTAAACTTTCTTTCTCATTTATCCAACCACAAATTGCGCACATAAATAAATTCCTCCTTATTCTTATCTATGGTATTTTATGCTTTACAATATTTTTGTGTAACCTTAAGCTTAAAAATTAATATTATATACAAATGGAGGAAGTTATGAATATTTTATTTTTAGGTGGAGACAAAAGATATAAGTTTATGATGTGCAATTTGGCTAAAAAACATTCTGTACATCAAATAGGATTTTCAAATATGACCGATAATATTTATACTGATGATATTTCAAAAATTAATATAAATGATTTCGACGTAATTTTATTTCCAATCAGTGGAATAAATGATGAGGGAAATATAAAAACTGAAAATGGTATGATTCATTTACCTGATAATATTTTTTCTAATTTGAAAGATAATGTTAAAATTTTCACTGGTCTAAAAACTCAAAAACTTTTAGAGCTTATCCCTGAGAAAAATATAGTAAGTTTTCTGGATTTCAAAGAAGTTGAAGAAATTAATAATGATTTAACTGTTGAAGGCGTAATTGCTGATATTAAAGACAAGGTAAAAGATATTGTTTGTATTTTAGGATATGGTAAACTCGGAAAGAAACTATATTTAAAGTTTTTAGAAGAAGGAATTCAACCTTTTGTTATATCGAGACCAAAAGAATTAATTTATACTGACAAAATTAAAAATTATTATCCTTTAAGCTCTCAAAATGTTATAGAAATATTTAAAATTTGCGACATGGTAATTAATACGATACCATATAATATTATCCCTGAGGAAGCATTGATTGTAGATAATAAACCATATATATTAGATATTGCCTCCTATCCTTATGGAATAGATAGTGATATTGTAAAAAAATATAATGATAAAATTAATTATAAGTTATATTTAGGAATTCCGAGTATCTATGCTCCAAAAGAAGCTTCTGAAATTTTACTTAAGGTATTAGAAGAAGAAATAAACATATGAAAGGGATGAAAATATGAAATTAGGTGTAGTAATTACCGCTTCCTTTTGTACATTGAAAAAAACTTTAGCGGTTTTATATGAATTAAAAAATAATGGATATGATATTTATCCTGTACTTTCTAATAAAATTATAGATTATGACACAAGATTTGGTAAGGCTAAAGATTTTATAGATGAAATAAAAAAGATATCTGGTA
>CALXJN010000068.1 GCA_944388635.1 uncultured Clostridia bacterium | reverse complement strand
TATAAATGAAAACAAATTTGTAAATAAAGATATAATTAAGTTAGTATTTGATACTAATAAATTGGATTTAAGTTTATATAAGGAATTACATCTTGGAAAAAGATATTATTTTTCGGAGTACAATAATGATATAGAAGAAAACGTACAAGAAATTTTACAAGAAATTGAAAGAATGTATGGCAAAAATATAGAAAATTTATTAAAGAAAGAGCATCTTGTATATAAAATTGTACTAGAAATAAAGGAAAGAATTCCATATATATCAAATCTACAAATTTCGAAAATTTTAGGAATAAATAAAAATACAATATATAAGATATTAAAATAGAAAAAGGGGACTGTCCCCAATTTCTAGGATAGTTGACATAAGTTAGAGAAAATAGTATAATATATTTGTTCGATTAGCAAAGCTAATGTATAAAAAATGGAGGTATAAGATGTATAACCGGCAATATTTTATTTTGTTTGGAAAGAAGCTGACTAAGGAGGATTTTTTAGAGGCAACTTCTGCACTTTTGGATGTGATATTGTCCAAAGAAGATGCTACTCTTGAAGTAGTTGAGGGCCCAACAATTAAAAATTCAAGTATAAAAAGTAACGAAGAAATTGTAGAGGAGGTTTTTGCACGGCTTGGACTTTCTTTTTCAAAGGAAGGAACGAGATATATAAGGGATATTGTGTTATATTATATGTTACACAAAGATAAAATGGTAAATATCAAGGTAGACGTACATCCGATTCTTTTTGAGAAGTATAAAGTTGGATATGAAAAGCTTAGGGCTTGCATGAGAGAGGCAATAAAGTTTGCGATGGTGAAACCGACACCTCTTACAAAGAAACTTTTTGAAGATAATATCAAGAAAAATAAAACAGTTCCGGTTAAAGAATTTATTGTGAAAGTACTTGACTATTGCAAGTACTATGCAATCTCCATGGAAAAGTGACTGATTTTACTAAAATTGTAGGCTAATTAGTACAGTTCTAGTAAACAATCGAAAAAACGAGGCATTCTATATGACAAAGTATAGAATGTCTCGTTTTGTGCGAATCTTTTGGGCTAATTACTTATGGTGTTACTAGCTAAAGAGAGTAAAACCATACATGGTGCCTAGATAAAGAAAAACACTATTATCTTGTAACCTTTACGTCAACTGTAAAAATAAATTTTAATTAGAAAAAGTAACTTCAAGTTACCGAGAAAAAGCTATTTATATGTAAAAAAGTGGTAAAAAGAGGTTGCTTTTTTTATGATTTTTGTGTAAAATGAAGATATAGACAAGAAAAAAGAGCGCATTTAAGCGAGTGAATTCAAATTAATTTTTTAGAGTGTAACATTAATTTCTATTCACTTGATTTTGTGGTCACAACAGTGCCAATATTAAATTAGCGTGGATACTTCTTGTGATAATTTTTAAATTATTTTAGGAGATAAGGTTGTAAGGTGACCTTATCTTTTTCAATCTTCTGTATATTAAGTTTGTCCAAAGTATCTTTACCATAGAAGAACTCAAAAGCTTCATATGGTGTCTTTCCACCTAAAGATTTTCTAGGTACAGAGTTAATATGTGAAAACATTAAATCAAGCTTGTCCTGCGTTAAATCTCTAAGATTCTTCTTCTTAGCCAGAATATCACGTACAAATATATGGTTATTCTCTACGTGAGGCTTCTGACTAGACATTTGCGCATCACAATAAAAAATATTGCTTCTAATTTCTCGGGTTTCGCAATTAATTTCAAATAGTTGTGGTTTAGCAAATTCAGAGCCTCTATCAGTAAGAAGTAAACCAAATAACTTATGATACATATCATCTGATAAAATATCCTGAAAGTAATTAAGAGAATTGGACATTTCTTCAGATGTCTTATGTTGCTTTAAAAGTCCTATCATAAGGTTTGTATTTTCGAATATGAAAGTTTGAATAAAAGGACCTTCTTGATTATTATACACAGTATCCATTTCAGTTGTTGGCATATCTGAATTATTTTTTACAAACTCAAGATAATCTTCATATCTTCTACCAGTGTAATCAGCAGGTTCAGCTCTTTTCTTAAGTTTTTTCTTTTTAGATATTTTCCTTTTTACTTTTCTTCGTAGTTCAAGGTCTGTAACTCCCCACTCTTTGAACAATCCCATTTCAATATATGTATAAATTGTTTTTTCACACTGCTTAATTTCTTTGTGGTTTTGTAAAATTGTGTAAACTGATTGACCTTGTTTTATTAAAGGACAAATGATATGTGCTAACTCATAAAGTTCAGAAGTGTTTAAATTAACACCTTGTCTAGAATCTTTTAAAGTATATTCATAGTTACTTTGAGCAGTATTAGCATAGTAGAAATACTTTGCCTTATTGCACTTTTTTATGTTAGGACAACAATTACAAGCACCTACAAATCTATCTCTTTGAGGACAAGGAATTTCTTCAAAATCAACACATTTGCTAACACAAACCTTACACTCGTTAAAATGTTTGCAAGCCCAAGGAGCATCATCAATTTTAGAATATCTACGTTTTCTGTTGTTTTTAATTTCTTTGCCAATAGTAGCCTGACTTTTATTAAGTTCTTTAGCTGTTTCAAATTTTCTTAATCTTTTTCCAATATTTTCCTCAATAATTTTTCTATCTTCTAAAGATAGATGCTTACCATTAAACCCCATAAAAACCTTCTTTCTCAAGAAGTATCCACATTTATATTATACTAAATTTCATTTAATCTTACAATAACTGTTAATTTAACACTAATTTATATTTATTTTTTATTTAATAGAATTTACTTTTTCAATTGACTCCAGTAACAAGAGTTAAATAAAAAGTTAAATGCACGATTAACATAAAAATAATGCATTTAGTCATAGAAAAATTAAGATAAATTGTCAATGAAAGAAATGTATAAAATGAGTGAGCTCCTTGCCCAACTTCTTTATGCCATTTCTGAAATTGACAATAAAAAAATATATTAAAATGTTGTAGGGCGGTTAGCACAATTTGTGTTAACCGCCTAAAAAAGGTATAATATATTTATGTCCGCTTGTTGTTTGTTAGGAGGAAATAAATGGAAGCAGAGCATATACCTAATAAACATTTAACATATGAGGAAAGAAATTTCATAGAAATAGGATTAAATAACGGAAGAAATTTTGCAGAAATAGCTAAAGATTTAAATAAAGATAGAACTACGGTAATGAGAGAAGTCCAAAAGAGAAAATTCAGAAAGAATCCAAGTAAATTTAACAACCGAGGAAGTTTATGTAGAAGTAGATATGAATGCAACAAATTTGATTGTGATAAAAAGAAGGAATGCTATGAAGAAGAAATATGTTACAAACTAACAGGGGCACCATATGTATGCAACGGATGTGAACAAAAGTATAAGTGTAGAAAAATAAAATATTACTACTATGCAAAATTTGCAAATGATGAATATAGTGAAAATTTACGAACATCAAGGTATGGAATAAATCAAACAAAAGAGGAAATATATGATTTAGATAAACTAATAACACCATTGATAAAGGAAAAACATCAAAGTATAAGCCATATATATGCAAACCATCCAGATGAAATAACATTTTCAAGAGCAACGATGTATAACTATGTAGATTTAGGAGTATTTTCATTTAAAAATATAGATTTACCAAGGAAAGTGAAATATAAAAAGAGAAAAGAAAGCAAGAAACAACGCATAAGAAGAGAAACAGCAATACGAAAAGGAAGAACATATGAAGATTTTAAAGAATATATAGGAAAGTATCCAGACAGTTCGATAGTAGAAATGGATACAGTGGAAGGTATAAAAGGAGGAAAAGTATTTTTAACACTGTTGATAAGACAAAGTAAATTAATGTTAATCTACTTACTAGAACAAAAAACGATGGAATGTGTGGAAAGAGCAATAGATAGAATAAAAGAAGTAGTAGGTAAAGAAGAATTTAAGAAAGTGTTTGAGGTAATATTAACAGACAATGGATCAGAGTTTTTTGACCCAATAAGTATCGAAAAAGATAAAGAAACAGAAGAAATAATAAGTCATGTATTTTACTGTGACCCAGAAGCATCGTGGCAAAAAGGAGCAATAGAAAAAAATCATGAATACATAAGATATGTATTACCAAAAGGAACATCGTTTGAAGAGTTAACACAAGAAAAAGTGGATATATTGATGAGCAATATAAATAGTACAAGTAGAGATATATTAAACGGAATGTCACCATATGATGCAACTTTAATGATTTTAACAGAAGAACAAATGAAAAAATTGGGAATAACAAAAATAG
>CALXJN010000067.1 GCA_944388635.1 uncultured Clostridia bacterium | reverse complement strand
TTTATAACTAATTTAGATAGAGAAAAATTATATGAAAAAATAAATAAAAGAGTAGACATTATGATTGAAGAAGGACTTATAGAAGAGACAGAAAATATATTAAAAAAGTATAAAGAATATCCAACAGCAATGCAAGCAATAGGATATAAAGAGACAAAAGAATACTTACAAGGAAATTTAAATAAAGAAGAATTAATAGAAAAAATAAAAATGGAAACAAGACGATATGCAAAAAGGCAAATAACGTGGTTTAAGAGAATAGAAGCTGCAACATGGCTTGATATGGAAAAATCACCAGAAGAGAACATAGGAAAAATTTTGGAGGTAGTAAATAGCTAATGAAGGAAAAGACAAAAAAGCATAATATAAAGAAAAAAATAGTTATTATATTAGTTATACTAGTTATAGCTATTATTCCAGCATGCTTTTTATATAGTTTAGTAGAATTAATTATAGAACCTTCAAACGTATTTGTTGTAGAAAATCGGAAGAATTTATGAAGAAGAAAGTACAGCACGGATATATTGTAAGAAATGAAAAGGTCTTAACAGGAGAAAACTATAAAAATGGGCTTGTAGAAATAAAGGCAGAAGGAGATAAGGTTTCAAAAGACGATAATGTTTTTAGATATTATAGCAATAATGAAAAAAATCTTGCAGAAAAAATTGCTGAATTAGATGTAGAAATACAAGAAGCATTAGAAGGACAAACAGACGTATATTCAGCTGATATACAATTGTTAGATAAGCAAATAGAAGAGAATTTGCAAAAAATATTAGCCACAAATAATGTTGACGAGATTGAAGAATACAAAGGAACTATTTCAGAAGCTTTAATTAAAAAAGCAAAAATTGCAGGAGAACTAAGTCCGTCAGGCTCATACATAAATAAATTAATCGAAGAAAGAAGAGGATATGAAGAAAAGCTAAACAGTGGGCAGGAATATATAAAAGCAGACAGAAGCGGAGTAATGTCATATAGAATAGACGGATTAGAAGAATTTTTGACACCAAGTAATTTTGATAATATTGATGAAGAATTACTAGATAGCTATAATATAAAAACAGGACAACTAATATCAACAAGTAAAGAAGCGGGAAAGATAGTGGATAATTACGAATGCTATATAATAGTCTTTTTAGAATCTAATGAAGCACGTGAGGCAAATGTAGGAGATACATTAACACTTAGGATATCAGAGACTTCAGAAATAAATGCAGAAATTACATATAAAAGAGAAGAAGATACTGGAAAAGTAATGCTAGTATTTAAGATAAATAAAGCAGTAGAGGAACTTATAGCATATAGAAAAATATCTATCGATGTAATATGGTGGAGTTATTCAGGCTTAAAAGTACCAAACACTGCCCTAAAAAAAGAAGGAGAGCTTTATTATCTCACAAGAAATAGGACAGGATATAAAGATAAAATATTTGTAAAAATATTGAAACAAAACAATGATTATTCAATAATTGAGAACTATGGAACAGAAGAATTGTTGGAATTTGGCTATACACGAGATGAAATTTCATCAATGAAAAGTATAGGATTATACGATGAGGTATTAGTAAATAATGAAAACTAGTGTTACAGTAATGTTACAGAAACATTAAAAATTAATGACAACAACAAAAAGTATTGACAAAATGATAGAAAAGTAAGATACTATATATAGAAAAAAGCACAAAGGAAAAATTAGGAGGTTTTTTGTAAATGGCTGGAAGTAATTTAATGAATAAAGTATGGAATTTTTTCGGAATAGAGCAAGAAGATGAGGATGAAGAATTAGAAAACTATGATAACGAATATGAACAAGAAGATGAAGAGGAAGAAGAAGAAAGAAAAATATTCGGTAGAAAAAATAAAGTTGTAAACATGCCACAAACAAATCAAGTTAAGATGATAATATCTCAACCAACAACTTTTGAACAATCAGAAGAGATATGTCAATATTTAAAAGAAAGAAAAGCTTGTATTGTTAATTTAGAGTATGTAAATAAAGATGTCGCAAGAAGAGTTGTAGACTTTATTAGTGGTGGCGTTTATGCATTAAATGGTCATATACAAAAAATATCTAATTCAATATTTTTAGTAGCACCAGCAAATTATGATATATCTAACGAAACAGGCAGAGATGAAGTTAAAAGCAAGCTTTCTGTGTCTTGGTTAAAATAAATTTTATCAAATTATGTGAATTTTTGAAAAATAAGACGAAATTATCTTGAAATTTCGTCTTTATTTGTATATAATTATATATAGTTAATTGGCAAGATATTGCCGGGAGGGAGACAAAATTATGATTACACCATTAGATATAGAAAATAAGAAATTTTCAAAAAGAGCAATAAATGGTTATAATACAGAAGAAGTAGATGATTTTTTAGATGAATTAACAGTAGCATATGAAAAAATATATAAAGAGGCAACAGATTCAAAACAAATAATAGAAAACTTAAACGCAGAACTTGCTAAATATAAATCAATGGAAACAACACTTCAAAACACTTTAGTAATGGCACAAACAACGGCAGAAGATGTTAAAAACGTAGCAAAGCAACAAGCAGAAGTTA
Source organism: uncultured Clostridia bacterium (assembly GCA_944388635.1). Classification (GTDB taxonomy): domain Bacteria; phylum Bacillota; class Clostridia; order TANB77; family CAG-508; genus JAAWPK01. Next base: position 613 of record CALXJN010000067.1, on the reverse strand, counting down.
TTATTAATGAAGCTCAAAATGCAGCAAAAGAAGAGCTTTTGAAGTTAAATTCAGAAATAAAATTAAAAGAAAAAGAAATGGAAGATTTGCAAAAACAATTTGACATATATAAAGCAAAAATGGAATCTTTACTCATTTCACAATTAGAATTATTAAAAGATTCTTTAAAAGACCAAAAATAATTATAGTATGTAGTTTTGAGACAAGGTTGCGATTGGGGGCGTTTCTGCTTCGCAAATCGCAACCTCATTTTAATTGTATAGGAAAAATCGTCAGATTTTTTCTATACAACAAGGTTAATTTTCTTTGGGCTGTGCGTATTTGCGAAGCAAAACGCACATGTGGACGTCGGAAGCTTTGCTTCCGCTAACGTCCAATTTTCTTATATAAAAATATGAGATATTAAATTTTGCCAAGCAAAAGCAACGGTAAAATTTTTAATATTCTTTAAATTAATATAAAGTTGTCATTCAAAACCGTCCCCGTTGACAACATTTATTCTAAATATCACGCTCCTTTATTTGCTATTTTTCTTTTTCTGATTTTCTTAGGATAGAATTTCCCTAAAACAGATTTCTTTTTGTCTTACCTTAAGCTGTTTTGATTTAATAAA
>CALXJN010000066.1 GCA_944388635.1 uncultured Clostridia bacterium | reverse complement strand
AAAATAGACTTATCAAAAACTCTAGAAGTATTGATAAATCTTGTGGTGCAGATGCCCGGAATCGAACCGGGACGGGATTTAACTCCCGCAGGATTTTAAGTCCTGTGCGTCTGCCAGTTCCGCCACAGCTGCATAATTTATTTAACTGACAACGATTATTATACTATATTTTGTTTTTAAATGTCAATAGTTTTGCTTAAAAATATTTATTTTGTAATTTATTCTTCTACTAAATGCAAATCATCGAAAGTTGTAACTTTTATATTTGTGTAATCTCCTTCGACAACTTTTATTTTGTATCCTCCTTTTTCAAGTACCATACAGTCGTCTGTAATCTCATTGTCTCCTTTAAACTTTTCATGTAGTTCTAACAAAGTTTTTCTTTCAAAGCATTGTGGTGTCTGTATAAGATAAGTATTTGCTCTTTTGGTTGTTTCAATTACAACTCCATTATCATCACATATTTTAATTGTATCTTTTGCTTTAACTCCGACAGTTGTTCCTTTAAATTCTTCCATTTGTTCTAAACATTTATCTATATATTCTTCTTTTAATCTAGGTCTTGCGCCATCATGTATTATTACAATATCTGAAGTTGTTTTTCTTAAAGCATTATATACAGATTCCATTCTTGTTTTTCCACCATTTACATATATTAGTGGTTTTTCAAGTTTTATATCTTTAATTATATTTTCAAAATATTCTTTTTCATTTTGCTTTATAACTAAAATAATATCATTTACATTCTTAGATTTATTAAAAACCTCTATACTATATGCAATTATTGGCTTTTCATTTACTTCAAATAAATTTTTATTTTTGTTTTGTCCAAATCTAGTGCTATCTCCTGCTGCAACTATTATTGCTGTAACGCTTTTCATTTTTGTTTCCTCTCTTTTACTTAATTATTATATGCTAAACAATAGAATGTCTTATATTTTTTGCTTAATATTTTATAGCCTTTTTTAGCCTTTTCTTTATTTATAAAAATCCCATACACTGCTGAACCGCTTCCAGACATCAAGCTTCCTATCGCTCCCGCATTCATAATCTCTTGCTTTATTTTATCTATTTCTTTTATTTCTGTTTCAAATACATTATATAGGTTTTTAGAAATTTTGTAAATATCTCCTTTTTCTAATGCTTTTTTCATGAATTTTGTATTATATTGTTGCTCAATTACATTTCCACTGTCTAACTTTTCATACATTTCTTTTGTATTGCAAGAGAAATCTGGTTTTATTATAACAATATAATATTTTGATTTTGAGCTTATCTCTTCAATCTTTTCTCCAATTCCTCTTGCAATTATTGGCGTATTATAAAACGTTGCTGGAACATCTGCACCTAAAGTTACTCCTATTTTTTTCATTTCTTCTTTTGAAAGTTTTAGATTATATAATTTATTCATACACTCTATAAAGCTTCCACAGTCAGTACTTCCTCCACCTAAGCCTGCTTGAACAGGAATATTCTTTTTTAAAATTACATCTATACCATGTATTATTTTAAATCTATCTTTAAGTACTTGATAAGCTTTATATATAATATTGTTTTCTCCGTCTAAATCTGTAACATTTATGTCTATTTTAATATCGTCATGTTCTTCTGTTTTTGATACATACATTTCATCATATAGACTAATTTTTTGAAATACTGATTTTATGTTATGGTAATTATCTTTTCTTTTTTCTAGTACGTTTAATGTCAGGTTAACTTTAGCTCTAGCTTTTTTATATATTTTTTCCATATCTGCTCTATTTCCTTTCCTGTTTAACAACGCCAAACTGCGGTTATTTTTTAATTATTCCACAGTTAAAATAACAAATACACTAATTCCATTTCCCTTTCCGAATTCTGTTAAACCTTCTCCTGTTGTTGCAGTTATTCCTACTTGGTTTTCATTTATTTTGAGTACATCACTTACACTTTTTCTAAGTTCATTTATTTTTGGAGAAATTTTGGGTACTTTGCACTCTATACTAATTGAAACATGAACTATATTTTCTGTTAAATACTCCATTGCCTTTTTTAAATACTCTTTGCTATCTGTTATTCCGATTTTTGCACATTTCATCTGCTATGCTTCCTAAAATATTTACACATGTAATTCCTGATATTGCATTAGTTATTGCATGAAATATTACATCTCCATCACTATTGGCACTTAAAGCTGGTCCCTCAAATTCTACCCCACCTAGGATAAGTTTCTTATCTTTTTCTTCTAAATCAAATCTATGGCTATCTTGACCAATTGCTACTTTCATTTTTAATCTCATTCCTTTTTATAATAAATATTTCTTTACTAAATCATAAAATATTTGTGTTCCAAGTAAGCTTGGATTAATTCCACAATTAAAATTCTCACTATGCTGAGGATAATACTCTTCTCCTTGACATCCTATAAGTATCATTGCTCCTGGAACTTTTTCTAAAAAGTACGAAAAATCTTCTGAGCTCATTGTTTGGTAATCTTCATCAATATTATCTGCTACACCTAAAGCAATTTTTCTTACCTCTTGTGCTTCCTCTTTTGAGTTAACTGTTGCTGGATAGTTCCCTGTAAAATTAAGTTCTGCATTTCCTCCTAAATTCCTTGCTATTTCCTTTATTTTCTTTTTTAACTCTTCTCTTACTTTTTCTCTTAAAGAATTATTAAATGTCCTAAATATTCCTTTTAAATATGCTTTATTTGGTATTACATTATTTGTTTCTCCTGAATGTATCGCAGTTATCCCAAGAATTATTTTTTCATCGTTTTTTGCAGCTATATTTGCCATTTCTTTTACTTCTTTTCCAATTACATTTGCAATATATATTGTATCTACACATTTTTCTGGTAATGCTGCATGCCCGCCTTTTCCTGTGATTATTATTTCAAATGGATCTGTCGATGCCATAATAGTACCTTCTTTTATCCCTACTGTCCCTTCTTTTAACTCACTCCAAACGTGTATTGCAAAAGCTTTATCTACTTTTGGATTTTCTAGTGCACCATTTTTTATCATTGGATATGCTCCGCCACTACCTTCTTCATCTGGCTCAAATAATAGCTTTACTGTACCTTTTAACTTATCTTTATTATCTATTATAAGTTTTGCTAAACTAAGTAAAATTGTCATATGTACATTATGTCCACATGCATGTTTTGTTCTTCCAGTGCTATCCATTATTACTGCATCCATATCGCTTCTAAATAATATGCATGGTCTTTCTTCTTTTCCTTTTATGGTTGCAATTATACCTGTTTCGTAGATATTGTCATTTATATCTGTATATCCCATTTCTTTTAGTCTATTTTTTATATACGTAGATGTCTTAAATTCTTTAAGTCCTGCTTCTGGGTTATTCCATAGATAGTCTTTGTCTTTTTTCATTTGCTTTTCTAGTTTTTTTATATCATCTTCTATCTTCATACTTACTCCTAAGGTCTTAGCAAATCTTCTAATTCTACTTTACTTCCATATTTTATTATTATTGGTACAGATTTTGAAAGAGAAATTCCAGCAAAATTTGATTTTAACTCTCTAGTTCCTGGTATTACTACTGCATTTTCTGGTATTACTATTTGACCTTTTTCATTTGGTGTAATTATTTTAGAATTTACATTATCATATACTGGTGTACTTCCTGTAATTGTTACTCCTGCGGCAATTATTGCTCCTTTTTTTACAATAGTTCCTTCTGTAACTTGTGAACCAGCTCCAATAAACACATCATCCTCTAAAATTACTGGATATGCTCCAACTGGCTCTAGTACTCCTCCTATAATTACTCCTGCTCCAATATGTACATTTTCTCCAATTTGTGCACATGAACCTACTGTAACACAAGAGTCAACCATTGTTCCTTCTCCTATATATGCTCCGATATTTGTATAACATGGTGGCATAAATGTAACGCCTTTTCCAATATATACTCCGTCTCTTACCGATACTGTTGGAGATACCTTTCTTGCTCCCTCTTCTAAATTTATCTTTCTTTCTCCCATTGTGTCTTTATCTATTGTTCCGTCTTTAAATTCGCATACTTTTCCATATTTAAAACCTAGTAAAATTACCTTTTTTACCCATGCATTTACTTGCCAATCGCCATTTTCTTTATGAGCAACTCTTACTTTTCCTGTGTTTAAATCTTTTTTAAATTCTTCCCATACTGGTAAAAATTCTTCTCTTGTTAAATCTTCTTTTTCTAAAATTTTTATATATTTTTCCATTTAATAATTTCCTCCTAAATTATTTTCAAGTGTACCTTCAAATACAGTGTTGGCACTTCCTGTCATAAATACTTCTTCATCCCATTTTATTGTTAAGTTTCCTCCGAGTAGTTTAACATTTATATCTTCTTTTTCATTTACTAAATTATTTAATATGCAAGCAACACATGAAGCTGATGCTCCTGTTCCACAGGCAAGTGTTTCGCCTGAGCCTCTTTCCCATACTCTCATTTTTATATTATTTCTATCTACTATTTCTATAAATTCTATATTTGCTTTTTTAGGAAAGTGTTCATCTACTTCTAGTACTTTTCCGTATTTTTCTACATCAAAGTTATCTACATTATCTACCATTGTTATAGCATGTGGATTTCCCATTGATACACAGGTAAAAGTAAATTCTTTATCTAAAGCTTTAATTTTTAAATTTTTTACAATTTCTTCATTAGATATGACTGGTATATCTTTTGCTTCAAAAATCGGCCTTCCCATGTTTACTGTAACTGTATCTACTTTTTCATTTTTTAGATGTAGCTCTAGTTCCTTTATTCCTGCTAATGTTTCAATTTTTAAATTTTTCTTAGCTGTTAAGCCTTTGTCATAGACGAATTT
>CALXJN010000065.1 GCA_944388635.1 uncultured Clostridia bacterium | reverse complement strand
GGGTATGATAATAGATTTTGTTGTAAGTATGCTAACAATTGGCATACTTATGTGGACACAAAAATATGACTGGAAAAAGCATATAAAGATAAAAACAATTATATCTATTGGACTTATCGGAATTATTGGACTTATAATATTCTATTATAGCGCAACACTTATTGGAAGAATCAATACAAAAGGCATGTTTGATTATATAACATACTATTGTGGAGGCTCAATAGAGTGCTTTAATCAATATGTAAAAAATGAAAAACAAATAAAAATGGTAAGAGGAGAAGAGACATTTTATAGCCTTATCCTAAACCTAGATTCATTTGGAATAACAGATTATGACCTAGGAGAAAGAGAATCAGGACATCTTGAATTTATATATTATGAAGATGAAATGGTAGGAAACATCTACACAGCATACAGAAGGTGGATGAATGACTTCGGTATACTTGGTATAGTTGTATTCCAAGGAATAATGGCAGCATTTTTTACAATATTATATAATAGAGCAAAATATAACAACGGAAAACAGGGAAATTTATGGATACTCATCTATGGTTACCTTGCATATACAATATACATGCACCCAATGGACGGATACTTGTATTTTGAAGTATTAAGTAAAGCGGGTATCGCAAGATTTGTTTCAGTTGTCACTTTATATATAATACTTGAAAACTGGAATAATATAATAGACTTTCTAAAAGGAAAATTAAAAAAATATACAAAACAAAAAGAAGAAGAAAAAAAGGAAAGAAAAAATATATTAGTATTTGGAATAACAGAAAATCCAGGTGGAGTAGAAAGTGTAATAATGAATTATTACAGAAACATAGATAGAGAAAAATATCACTTTGATTTTCTATGTAACAGCGAAGAAGTAGCATATGAAGATGAGATAATTTCATTAGGCGGAAAAATATTTAAAGTTACAGCAAGAAGTAAAGACTATAAAAAATACAAAGAAGATATGAAAAACTTTTTTGAGAAAAATGCAAAAGAGTATGATGTAATCTGGGTAAATGTATGCAGCTTAGCAAATATTGATTATCTAAAATATGCAAAAAAATATGGAATAAAGAGAAGAATTATTCATAGTCATAATTCAAAAAATATGGATAGTTTTTTAAGAGGAATGGTGCATAGATTAAATAAATTTATAATAGAAGACTATGCAACAGACTTTTGGGCGTGCTCAGAAGATGCCGGAAAATGGTTTTATTCAATGAAAATAAGAAACAGCGAAAAGTATGTAATAATAAATAATGCAATAGATTTAGATAAATACAAATATAATCCTAAAATAAGAGAAGAATATAGAAAAAAACTAGGAATAGAAGACAAATTTGTAATAGGAAATATAGGAAGATTACATTTCCAAAAAAACCAAGCATTTTTGCTCGAAATTTTTAAAGAAATATGTAATATAAACGAAAACTCATATCTTTTAATTGGTGGACAAGGAGAAGAAGAGGAAAAGTTAAAAGCTAAAGCAAAAGAACTAGGAATAGAAGAAAAAGTGAAATTTTTAGGAATGGTAAAAAATGTACAAGATGTATTACAAGCAATGGATGCCTTTGTATTCCCTTCATTATTTGAAGGATTAGCAGTAGTTTTAATAGAAGCACAAGCATCAGGACTAAATGTATTTGCTTCAAAAGATGTTATGCCGATACAAGCTAAAATGTCTAAATATTTTAGATTTATATCACTTTTTGAAGACGAAAAAGAATGGGCTAAAATAATAGTAGAGGAATGTAGTCACTGTGAGGTAAAAAGAGAAAATAGGATAAATGATATTGCAGAAAATGGATTTGATATAAAGTTAGAAGCAAAAAAACTAGAAAAATATTTTTCTTAAGAAAGGGCGGAATTTTTGTGAAATATTTTGTTTGTGAAGGAACACCAGAAGGGGAATATAATGCATCAACAAAAGCAAGAAGAGATGTAGAATATATCTTAAAGAAAATGGACTTTAAAGAATTTTACATCCAAACCAAATATGGTGTACAGCAAAATAAATTACTTAAATTTAAACAATTTATAGATTATAGAAAGAATTGTAAAATTTGGGTGAAAACAATTGAAAACTTAAAAAAAGATGATATACTATTGATACAATATCCTTTATTAAATTCAATGCTTGGCTTTGAAAAGGTAATGAAGAAATTGAAAGAAAAAGAAGTAAAAACAGTGCTTTTAATACATGACTTAGATTCATTAAGATTTACTAAAATGCCAAGAGTTATAAAAGAAGATAGAGATGTTATAAATAAAGCAAGTTACATTATTGCACACAATAAAAAGATGAAAGAAAAGTTAATAGAAATGTGTGGCATAGACGAAGAAAAAATCTTAGAACTTGGGATTTTTGACTATATATCAGAAAAAGAGATAACACTAAAAGAAAGAAAAAAAGAAACACCAATAGTGATAGCTGGAAATCTTTCAAAAGAAAAAGCAGAATATCTTAAATATTTAAAAGATGTAAAAAATGTTACATTTAATCTTTATGGAAAAGGATATCAAAAAGACGAAGCAGAGAAAAATATAAACTATATGGGAGCATTTCTTCCAGAAGAACTTATAGAAAATTTAGAAGGAAGCTTTGGACTTGTATGGGATGGCACATCAATTGATACATGTGCAGGAACATATGGAGAATATTTAAGATATAATAATCCACATAAAATCTCGTTATATTTAACAGCAATGCTACCTGTAATTGTCTGGAGTAAATCAGCAATGGCAGAATTTGTAAAAGAAAATAATGTAGGGATTTTAATTGATAGTATGCAAGATATAGGAGAAAAAATAAAAAATTTGACAGATGAAGAATATACAACAATATTAGAAAACACAAGAAAAATATCTGAAAACTTAAGAAAAGGGGAATATTTAAAAAAAGTAATAAAAAATTTATAAAATAAGTGAAGGGAAATAAAATGCAGAAAAAAAGTGTAACAAAAAATTATATGTATAACTTAATATATCAAGTACTTGTCTTAATACTTCCATTAATTACGACACCATACATATCAAGAGTGCTTGGTGCAGAAAATATAGGAATATATAGTTACACAACATCTATTTCTGCATATTTTATTTTGTTTGGCTCACTTGGAGTTGCACTATATGGGCAAAGAGAAATTGCATATAAGCAAGGAAATAAAAAAGATTATAGCAAAACTTTCTGGGAAATAGTGCTTTTTAGAGCAATAACAATATTTATTTCAATTATAATTTTCTATTTAACCTTTGCAAAAGGAAACGAAGGATATAGCATATATTGTAAAATATTAATTTTAGAAATAATAGGAAATGCAATTGATATAACATGGTTTTTCCAAGGCCTAGAAGATTTTAAAAAAGCAGTTACAAGAAATTTAATTGTAAAAATAGTAAGTATAATATGTACATTTACATTTGTAAAAACACAAGGAGATCTTTGGATTTACTTTATGATATATGTAGCTTCAATCTTAATTGGAAATGGCTCATTATGGCTAAGCTTACCTAAATATATAGAAAAAGTAAGTAGAAAAGATTTAAAAATACTAAGACATTTAAGACCAACAGTAGTACTTTTTATACCACAAATTGCAATACAAGTATATACAGTGCTTGATAGAACAATGATAGGAGCAATAATTACAGATAAATCGGAAGTTGGATATTATGACCAAAGCCAAAAGATTATAAAAATGTTACTTGCAGTAATAACTTCTCTTGGAACAGTAATGTTAACTAGAATATCTAATAACCTTGCAAACGGAGAAAAAGAACAAGTAAGAGCATATATGAAAAAATCATTTAGAGTAGTATTTATGCTTGCATTTCCAATGATATTTGGAATAATTGCCGTATCAGGAGTGTTTGTTCCATTATTCTTTGGACAAGGATATGAAAGAGTAATAATACTTATGAATGTAATAAGTCCAATACTTTTATTAATAGGACTAAGCAATGTTACAGGAACACAATATTTACTACCAAGCAAAAGACAAAAAGAATTTTCAATTTCAGTAATATGTGGAGCAATAGTTAATTTCATAATGAATATATCATTAATATGGAATTATGGAGCAGTAGGAGCATCTATCGGTACAGTAATTGCAGAACTTACAGTAACATCAATTCAAGTATATTTTGTAAGACATGACTTTAACTTTAAAGAAATAATAAAAAGTAGCAAAAATTATCTAATATCAGCATTAGTAATGTTTGTTGTTTGTATAATTTTAGTACAAATACTATCTGCAAGTGTAACATCACTTTTAATTGAAGTATTAGTCGGAATTGCAGTATATGGAATTATACTAATTATTTTAAAAGACGAATTTGTACTTGAAATTTTGAAAAGAATAAAAAATAAATTAAGATAAATCCGGTCGTTTGGGACGCATCTAGAATGACCGAATTTTAAAAATTATATAAAAGGAGCAAAAAGATGAAATATGATTATTTAATAGTTGGAGCAGGACTATTTGGAGCAATATTCGCATATGAGGCAAATAAAAGAAATAAAAAGTGCTTAGTTATTGCTAAAAGACCACATATTGCAGGAAACATCTATACAGAAAATATAGAAGGTATAAATGTGCATAAATATGGTGCACATATCTTCCATACCAGTAACAAAGAAGTATGGGAATATATAAATAATTTTGCAGAATTTAATAACTACATAAATTCACCAGTCGCAAGATATAAAGACGAATTATATAATATGCCATTCAATATGAATACTTTTAATAAACTTTGGGGAGTTAAAACACCAAAAGAAGCAAAAGAAAAAATCGAAGAAGAAAAAAGAAAATCAAAAGTAGACGAACCAAAAAATTTAGAAGAACAAGCAATAAATTTAGTTGGAAAAACAATATATGAAAAGCTAGTAAAAGGTTATACAGAAAAGCAATGGGGGAAAAGAGCAACAGAGCTTCCAAGCTTTATAATAAAAAGATTACCAGTTAGGTTTGTCTATGACAATAACTATTTTAATGATAGATATCAAGGAATACCAATAGGTGGATATACCAAGATAATAGAAAAAATGCTTGAAGGAATAGAAGTAAAGCTAAACACAGATTTTTTTGAAGATAGAGAAAATTTAGAAAATATAGCAGAAAAAATAATATTTACAGGACCAATAGACAAATATTATGATTACAAATTTGGAGAACTTGAATATAGAAGCCTAAGGTTTGAAAGTGAAATTTTAAACGAACAAAATCATCAAGGAAATGCAGTTGTAAATTATACAGAATATGAATAACCATATACAAGAATAATAGAACATAAACATTTTGAATTTGATACAGAAAGCCCAAAAACAGTTGTAACAAAAGAATATCCAGATACTTGGAATAAAGAAAAAGAAGCATATTATCCAATAAACGATGAGAAAAACAATAGCCTATATGCAAAATATGCCTCTCTTGCAAAAGAAAATAAAAAAGTTATTTTCGGAGGAAGACTTGGAGCAT
>CALXJN010000064.1 GCA_944388635.1 uncultured Clostridia bacterium | reverse complement strand
CAGATAATAGTTCTTCTATCTTTTCTCTATTTTCTTCTCCCATAAATGTAAAAATTAATTCAGCTCCGTTTTCTGCTGCCATTTTTGCTGCTCCCCAAGCTATGCTCCATTTATTTCTAATTCCCATAATTAATATCTTCTTATTCTCTAATAACATTGTTTTTACCTCCTACTTATTTTTTATGTATTCTCCCATGTTTCTAAATTTTTCGTATCTTAGTTCTATTAGTGCATTTTTATCTATGTTTTTCAACGCGTCATATTCTAATATAATTTCCTTTTTTATTGCTTCTGCTGTTTTTTTAATATCAGTTTGCGCTCCACCTTTTGGTTCTTTTATTATCTTATCTATTACATTTAATTTAAGTAAATCTTGTGCTGTAATTTTCATAACTTCTGCCGCTTCCTTTGCTCTTTTGCTATCCTTCCAAAGTATACTTGCATATCCTTCTGGAGAAAGTATTGAATATATTGCATTCTCAAGCATCAATATTTTATCTCCAAGCCCTATTGCTAGAGCTCCTCCGCTTGAACCTTCTCCAATTACAATTACAATTATTGGAACCTTCACTTTTGACATTTCAAGCATACTTCTTGCGATTGCTTCTCCTTGGCCTCTTTCTTCTGCTCCAAGCCCTGGATATGCTCCTTTTGTATCTATAAATGTTATTATAGGTCTATTAAATTTTTCAGCTTGTTTCATAAATCTTATAGATTTTCTATAACTTTCTGGATTTGGCATTCCGAAGTTTCTTTCTATATTTTCTTTTGTACTTCTTCCTTTTTGCTGAGCAATGATTGTAAAATTAATATCATTCAATCTTGCAAGTCCACATACAGTTGCCTTATCATCTGAAAAGCACCTATCTCCGTGAAGTTCAATAAATTCATCAAATATATTTGCTATATAATCTAATGATGTTGGTCTATTTGCATCTCGTACGATTTGAACCTTATCCCATGCAGTTAATTTATCTGGCATTTTCTTCATTCCTTTCTGATTTATTTAGTAAAAGCAATTTGTATAAAGTATCTTTCATATCTTTTCTTTCAACAATTTTATCTATAAATCCATGCTCTAATAAAAATTCTGATGTTTGAAATCCTTCTGGCAATTCTTGATTTATTGTCTGTTCAATTACCCTTGGCCCTGCAAACCCTATCATTGCATGTGGTTCAGCAAGTATTATGTCTCCGAGACTTGCAAAAGATGCCGTAACTCCTCCATAAGTTGGATCTGTTAAAACTGATATATATAAAAGACCTGCTTCTCCTAATTTTGCAATTGCTGCTGTTGTTTTTGCCATTTGCATTAAAGACATTATCCCTTCTTGCATTCTTGCTCCACCTGATACACAAAATATAATTAATGGAAGTCTTAGTTCAATAGCTTTTTCTATTGAATATGTTATTTTCTCTCCTACAACGGTTCCCATACTTCCCATAAGAAAATTACCATCCATTGCACATATTACAACTTCTTCTCCATTAATTTTGCCTTTTCCACATTTTACGGCTTCGTCTAATCCTGTTTTTTCTCTTATTGCTTGCATTTTTTTAATGTATGTATCCATTCCTAAAGGATTTACAGTTTCTATATTAAGATTAAACTCTTCAAAAGTTCCTTCATCTATTATTTGTGCTATTCTCCTTCTACTAGATAATCTAAAATGATTCCCACAATTTGGACATACACTATAATTTTCTCTTACTATATCTTTATATAAAATTTCTTTGCATTTATCACACTTTATCCATTTGCCTACAGGTATATCTGGCTTTTTATAGTCTTTATCTTCCTCTGGATCTTCTCTTTTTTTAATCTTATCTATTACCAAACTTTTCCCTTCTTTCTATTTTAGATTAAATTCTTTTGTAACAAATGAAGTATCAAAATTTCCTTCTTTGAATGATTTATTTTCAATTATTTTTAGTAAAAACTCTATATTGGTATCTATTCCGTCAACGACACATTCCTCTAAAGCTCTTCTCATCTTTGCAATTGCTTCTTCTCTATCTTTTCCATGAACAATAAGTTTAGCAATCATTGAATCATACATTGGAGGTATTGTGTAACCTGTATACATTGCTGTATCTATCCTAACTCCATTTCCTCCTGGAAGATTTAATCCTTTTATTTCTCCTGGGCATGGTCTAAAGTTTTTGTCTGGATTTTCTGCATTTATTCTGCATTCTATGCTATGCCCTTCTATCTTGACATCTGATTGTTTTATACTTAGCTTTTCTCCTGATGCTATTTTAATTTGTTCTTTAACTATATCTATTCCTGTAATCATTTCTGTTACTGGGTGTTCTACTTGTATTCTTGTATTCATCTCCATGAAATAGAAGTCTCTGTTCTTATCTACTAAAAATTCGACTGTTCCGAGCATTTGTATAATTTGAAGCTTTAACTGTTTTTAGTGCTGCTTTTCCCATTTTAGCTCTCAAATCGCTTGTTAGAATGTTAGAAGGGCTTTCTTCTAATATTTTTTGATTTCTTCTTTGAATAGAACAGTCTCTTTCTCCTAAATATATACTGTTATCGTATTCATCTGCGAGAACTTGTATTTCTACATGCCTTGGATTTTCTATGTATTTTTCCATATATATTTCGTCATCATTAAAAGCTGCTTTTGCTTCTTGTTTTATTATGTTATATGCATTTTCTAGTTCTTCTTCTTTTCTGACTATTCGTATTCCTTTTCCTCCGCCTCCAGCAGATGCTTTTAAGATTACAGGATATTTTATTTTTTTTGCAATTTCTATTGCATCTACAATACTTTTTACTGTGCCGTCTGAACCTGGTATTACTGGCACACCTGCCTTTTTCATACAATCTTTACTGTTAGCTTTATTTCCCATTAAGTTTATTACCTCATAGGAAGGTCCAATAAATTTTATATTACATTCTTCACAAATTTTTGCAAATCTTGCGTTTTCTGAAAGAAATCCAAAACCTGGGTGTATTCCGTCTGCTCCTGTTATATTAGCAGCCTCAAGTATTGCTTGTATATTCAAATAACTTTTATGTGCTGGTGCTTCTCCAATACAAACCGCTTCATCTGCAAGTTTAACATGCATAGCATTTGCATCCGCTGTTGAATATACTGCAACAGTCTTTATATTCATTTCTTTACATGCTCTTATTATTCTAACAGCAATTTCTCCACGGTTCGCAATCAAGATTTTATTTAACATTTCTCTATTCCTTTCCTGATTTTATCTTAATTTCAAATAAGATTTTCAAAGAATTGCGATTTTGGCTAGGAAAACAAGAAAGAAATACCGGAGGCGTGCTTTTTGCACGCCAAAGGATTTTCTTTCGCAGTTTGACAACGCCAAAATTCAATTATTTGGAAATCTAAACTAGTGCAAAGGTAAGTTCCCCTTTAGCTGCAACCTTTCCGTTAACAGTTGCAATAGCTTCTCCAATTCCAACTGGCCCTTTGCTTTTAATTATTTTTACTTCAAGCTTTAAAATATCTCCTGGAACTACTTTTTGTTTAAAACGCATTTTGTCAATTCCTCCAAATAATGCATTCTTGCCTTTGTTTTCAGGCATAGAAAGTATTGCAACTGCTCCAGTTTGAGCTAAAGCTTCTGTAATTAATACTCCTGGCATTATAGGTTCTCCTGGGAAATGACCTTGAAAATACCATTCATTTATACATACATTTTTATATGCAACTGCGCTTTCCCCTGGAACGTATTCTTCTACCCTATCTATCATAAGAAATGGTGCACGCTGAGGAATTATTTCCATTATTTCTTTTATATCTAACATAGTTTTTATCTCTCTTTCTATTTACAAATTATTTTAAATAGCGGTTTATTAAAGTCAACTGCTTCCCCGTCTTTAACGCATATCTCTGCTATCTCGCCATCGAATTCTGATTCTATTTCATTCATAAGTTTCATTGCTTCTATTATGCAAAGGACATCACCTTTTTTTACTTTTTGCCCTACTGTCACAAAACTATCGGCATTTGGAGAAGGCTTTTCATAAAATGTACCTACCATTGGAGATTTTACTATTTTAAAATCTTCTTGGCATTCTTCTTTTTTATTTTCTTCTTGCACATTTAATGCATTTTCTTCATGAGCTAATGTTTTTGGCATAGTTGGTACTGGTTTATTATCTTTTTTTAAACTTATTTTTGTTCCGTCTGGAAATTCTATTGATAGTTCTGATAAATTAGATTCTTCCATATCTTTTACAATATTTTTAAATTCTTTATATTCCATTTTATTCCTCCCATTTCTTAAAGATAATTGCACTATTGTGTCCGCCAAATCCGAGCGAATCTGACATTGCATATTTTATCTTTACATTTCTTCCTTTATTTGGAACTATGTCTAAATCACAGTCTTCGTCTGGTACTTTATATCCTATTGTTGGTGGAATGAATCCTTCTTGTACTGCTTTAATTGTTGCTACTGCTTCTACTCCGCCAGCTCCTCCAAGTAAATGTCCTGTATTTCCTTTTGTTGAGCTTACCATAACTTTTTTAGCTGCTTCTGCCCCTAATGCTTTTTTTATTGCTATTGTCTCAAATTTTTCATTTAATGGAGTTGATGTTCCGTGTGCATTTATATATTCTACATCTTCTGGTTTTATTTTTGCGTCTTCTATTGCAAGTTTCATTGCTCTTGCTCCACCTTCGCCATCAGGTGCTGGAGATGTTATATGGTAAGCATCAGATGTTGCACCATAACCTACTATCTCTGCATATATTTTTGCATTTCTTTTTTTAGCGTGTTCATATTCTTCAAGTAAAATAAGTCCTGCTCCTTCTCCCATTACAAATCCGTTTCTCTCTTTATCAAATGGTATGCTTGCTCTTTCTTTATCTTCTGATGTAGATAAAGCTTTTATATTTGTAAATCCTGCTATTCCTATTGGTGTAATAGATGCCTCTGTACCACCTGCTATCATTAAATCTTGATATCCATGTTTTATTATTCTAAAACATTCTCCTATTGTATGTGTTGCACTTGCACATGCTGTTACCATTCCAAAACTTTCGCCTTTTGCACCTATTTCTATTGATATATTTCCTGCTGCCATATTGCTTATTGCCATTGGAATAAACATTGGAGATACCCTGTCTGGTCCTTTTTCTTCTAATATTTTTTTATTATCTTCTATTGTTTGAAGTCCGCCTATTCCAGAACTTACAGCAACTCCAAATCTTGTCATATCTGTTTTTTCTACATCTAAATTACTATCTTTCATTAATTCTCTTGCTGCAACTATTGCAAAATGCGAAAATCTATCTAGTCTTTTTGCCGCTTTTCTATCGAAATAATCTTCAGCATTAAAATTTTTTACTTCTGCTGCAAGTTTTACTTTAAAATTACTTACATCAAAAAGAGTTATCTTATTAACTCCGCATTTTCCATTTTTTATTCCGTCCCAAAATTCTTCTACATTATTTCCAATAGGAGTTATTGCTCCTAAACCTGTAACAACTACACGTCTTTCCATTAATTATTCTTTCCTTTCTGAATTTAATTTTATATAAGCATTCCGCCATCTACATGAATTACTTGACCTGTTATATATGAGCTATCATTTGATGATAGAAATTTAACTAAATTTGCTACATCTTTAGTTTCTCCAAGTGTTCCGAGTGGTATTTGTTCTTTTATTTGCTCTTTTATTTTATCTGATAATACATCTGTCATTGCTGTTTTTATGTATCCTGGAGCTATCGCATTTACTAAAATGTTTCTACTTCCAAGTTCTTTTGCTAGGCTTTTTGTAAATCCTATTACGCCAGCTTTTGATGCTGCATAGTTTGCTTGCCCTGCATTACCTGAAATTCCAACAACTGATGCCATGTTTATAATTCTTCCATATCTTTTTTTCATCATATATGGAACTACATTTTTTGTTATATTAAATGTTCCAACTAGATTTACATTTATTACATCTTCAAAATCTGCTTTCTTCATTCTCATTAAAAGATTATCTTTTGTAATTCCTGCATTATTTAAAAGTACATCTATTTTTCCGAATTCTTCTATTACTTCTTTTACCATTCTTTCTGCATCTTCATATTTAGATACATCGCCTTTTGTAAAAAAGCATTTTACATTATTTTCTTCTATTTCTTTTCTTTGCTCTTCATATTCTTCTGGCTCTTTTCTGCAATTTATTGCAATATCAAAACCTTCTTTTGCAAGTGTTAAAGCACATTCTCTACCAATTCCTGCTGTTCCTCCTGTTATAAAAGCAACTCTATTTTCTTCCATTTTTACATTTCTCCTTCCTTAATCATTTTTATAGCGTTTTCTAAACTTTCTGTATCTTGTATATTTATTGTTTTTACTTCTTTATTTACTTTTTTTACAAATCCTGATAATACTTTTCCGTGGTCCTATTTCTATAAATGTATCTACTCCATTTTCTATCATTTTCTCAATTCCGTTTTTAAACTTAACTGGGCTCATTACATGTTTTGAAAGTATTTCTCTCATATCATCATCTTTTTTATAAATTTCACTATCTATATTTCTAATTATTTGTTTTGTAAAGTCTGTATTTATATTGATTTTATCTAATTCTATTTTTAACTTCTCTGCTGCTTTTTCAAGTTTTACAGTGTGGAAAGGCCCGCTCGTTTGTAATTCTATTGCTTTTCTTGCTCCTTCTTCTTTTGCAATTTCCATGGCTTCTTTTACTGCTTTTTCTTCTCCTGATATTGCAACTTGCCCTGGGCAATTATAGTTTGCTGGAACTACAAAACCTGATTTTACTTTTTTACATACTTCTTCAACTTTTTCATCTTCTAGCCCTAGTATTGCTGCCATTTTCCATGTACCTTCTGGCACATTTTCTTGCATTAATTCTCCTCTTCTTCTAACTATCTTTATTCCGTCTTCAAAAGATATTATTCCTGCATATATTAAAGCTGTATATTCTCCAAGGCTTAATCCTGATAAAATTTCTGAATTTATATCATGCTTTTTTAGTATTTCTAATATTGCAAGCGAATGCGTAAGTATTGCTATTTGTGTGTTTTTTGTTTGATTTAAAACTTCTGCCGGACCTTCAAATGAAATCTTTTTTACTTCTAAATTTAATATTTTTTCTACATTGTCATAGATATTTTTTGCTTCTTCATAATTTTCATATAAATCTTTTCCCATTCCTACATATTGTGCTCCTTGGCCTGGGAATAAAAATGCTATTTTCATATTTTCCTCCCTAATATTCTATATAAATTGCTCCTAAATTTAATCCTCCACCATATCCTAAGAGAATTATTTTATCATTTCTTTGTATTAGATTATTATTTATTAATTCATTTAAAGCAAGTGGTATACTTGCATTAAATGTATTTCCTACATTTTCAATGTTAATATACATTTTGCTTAAATCTATATTTAACTTTTCACTCATGCTTTTCATCATTTTTAAGTTAGATTGATGTGGAATTATATATTTTATATTTTCTATTTTTTCGTTTGCTTTTTCTAAAAGTTTATTTACACATTTTACAGGCTCTGTTGTTCCAAATTTATATACGTTTTTTCCATCCATAAATATTTTCTCATCCTGCTTGCATGTAAGTATTTCTCCTCTTTGTCCTTCACTAATTATATTTTGAAAATATTTTTTATTATCATTACTTTTACCAATTAGTGTTGCCCCTGCCCCATCTCCTAAAAGTACTTTGGTGTTCACATCTTGTTCATCAGTATATTCTGACAATACATCAGCTCCAATTACTATTCCGCATTTTACTTCTCCAAGAGCTATGTATTTCCTAACTATGTCAAATGCATTTATATATCCACTGCATCCGCATAGGATATCTAGACACATACATCTTTTTATATCTAGTTCTTTTTGTATCATATATGATACTCCTGGCATAAGATATTTGCTTGATGTAGTTGCAAAAACTATAATTCCTATATCTTGGATATTAATTTTTGTCTTACTTAGCATATTTTCTACTGCATTTAATGCAAGTGTTTTTAAGCTTTCATCTTGTATATAATATCTTGTTTTTATACCTGTTCTGTCATATATCCAGTTTTCTTTTAAATTAAATTTATTTTCTAATATTTCATTTTCTATCTTTTGTTTTGGAAGTGCTATTCCATTTGCTAGTATTTCTACTGAATTCATATATTCCTCCATTTTTACTTTAATATTATATATTAATTTTTTATAAAATTCATTATACTGAGTGGTCAGAAAGCAAAAAAAATAAAAGCAGATATTTTTATTTATCTACTTTTATTCTTCGACTACTTCTACAGCTTTTACTACTAATCTTTCTTTTCCGGAACCGTGACAAGTTATCAATGTTACTTCTTTTTTTCCATTTGTTTTTTGTGATGTACAACTTACATCTGTAGGTTCTACTATGTATTTATCATAGACTTTATATGTGACAGTTTTTCCTGATAAATCTTCAATTTCTATTTCATCGCCCTCTGATACTTCTGATAACTTTCCAAACATTCTGCCACTTTTATAATTGTGCCCAACTACTACATAATTTCCAATTTCATTTGGAGCAGGTCCCCATAATTTTGTTATAGAATTTTTTAGTAATTCGTCCGTAGTTGTTGAAAGTACAGGATATTCTATATCAATAGATGGTATTCTAAGTATTGATTCTGAATAATATTTTGTTCCGTCTTTTGCTGTTGATTCAACTATTTTTGTTTTCTCATTTTTTTCTTGTTCTTGCATTAAATCTGTAATATTTATCTCTGTAGATACTTCTTCCACCGTATCTGCCAAGGCTACAACTAATATATCATTATCAAGCGAAACAGTTGTATTGTCTTGTGTTTCTTGTTTTTCTTCTTCAGCTTCCTTTAATCCTAATAATATTTCTTGCGATACTTCTTCACTTTTTGTCCTATCATATTCTGCATATATATAGCATGAGAATAATGTGCATATCAAAAAAACAGATAAAAAGAAGTTGAATTTGTATAGCTTCTTTTTTCTCTTGAATTCTGGTGTAATTATTACTTTTTCTGTTACTAATATCTGATTCATGTGCATTTCTCCTCATATGGTATTATACACTACTTTTTAAGCTTTTTCAATATGATTTTTAAATTGTAACATATTTGTAAAAGTCTATGTAAATTAAAACAAGTAAATCTGCAGTTTGTTGTCAATGGGGACGGTTCTAGCCTAAATAAGGATGAGCCCCAAGTGGCAATTGAATCATTAAAATTCATTTTGGATTATTTTTATTGGTCTATAATCAAATCTTATTTCAAAAAAATCAAATAATTGCAAATTATTTTCATCAAGGCATGCTAAATATATATCAAGTTCATCTTGTGTTTTACATGCAGTTATAATTGCTGGATGTAATTTTCTCTCCCAAATTAAATCTATTGCATATTTCATAGACTCTTTAAGTGTGGCTTTTTCTCTTTCCCTCATTAATTTAAAGCCTTCTATAAGCCTTGAAATTGTAAAATTTGTATATTTTGATAATGGAACTGTGTATACTTTTTCTACAACTTCTTCTCTTGATGTAAATTCACCAGTTTTCAAGTGTTCGTCTATATCTTCATTTTTATATGGCAGATGGACTAATCCTTCTATTTCAGAAATTATAAGAATATTTGATTTTTCATTATTTTCTATCTTATTTATCATTTCCTTTTTTTCTGGTTCTTGTTCTATTTTATCTATATTTTCTTCTACTGTTTTTTCCTCAATTATTTCTTCTTTTACTTCTTCTATACTTTTCTTTTCTTCATTTTCTTCTTTTGCAAATGTTTGCTTTATCTTTTCTAATAATTCCTCATTACTATTTGCTTCAAATTCTATTTCATAAGAAATTTTTTCAGGTTCTTTTTTATTTTCCTCTGTCATTTGTATGCCTCTTTTCTTTATAATGTTTATATTCTATTTATCCTTTTCTGCTATCTTCTTTAATAACTTTTCTCTTCTTTTGTTTTTTATATCTTCTCTTTTTATTTTATGCCTACATACTAATATATAAATCACTATTGGTATTAAAACTATAGCTATAATTACAAATGGATTTAAAATTCCTTTCATAATATTTCCTAAATTTTTAATACGTCCTACATATTTTCCTTCAATTTGACTATATGATACTATGTTACTTTTATCATCGTTTGTTGTGATATATTGTTTTCTTCCGTCTTCTCCTATAATTACATCTTCTACTTTATGTGTAATTAATTCGTTTTTATTTTCATTCCAAAATGAAATTATATCTCCGCCTCTTAATTCCTTTTCTTCAGCTTCTTTTATTATTAATAAATCTCCTATGTTGAATGTATTTTGACTCGAATCTACTGCTATTGTCAGTTTATATCCAAGAAAGTTTGTAATTTTTTTATGACTTAAATTTATGGCAATAATTAAGATTATAATTAGAAATAAGACACACAATGCAATTATAATTGTGCATATTATTTTTGCTATTTTTAATTCTTGTTTATCTTCAAAATTTTGCATTTTATCTCTTCCTTTCGCAAGGTACAAAATTTTTTAAGTTTTCTCCTTTGTATATTGTCACTTAAAAATTATATTATATACTACTTTTTTTGACAATGTTTTCTACAAATGTTTCATTTTTTTAACATTTTTGTAACAATATTGTAATATTTGTTACTGACAACACTATATAAATTCTTCTAATATATCATTCACATTTTCAACTAATTTTGCTCCGTCTTTTATTAATTCATTTGTTCCTCTTGACATATTTGATGTTACATTGCCTGGTACTGCAAAAACTTCTCTTCCTTCTTCTAATGCAATTTCTGCTGTGATTAAGCTTCCGCTTCTTTTTCCTGCTTCTACTACAACAATTCCTCTACTTAACCCACTTATTATTCTATTTCTTCTAGGAAAGTTCTCAGGAACTGGGTAAATATTTTCTTCATATTCTGTAATAATAGCTCCTCCACTATCTATTATCTCATTAAAAAGCTTAATATTCTCTTTTGGATAAATATGCTTAAATCCACTTCCGAGTACTGCTATTGTTTTTCCCTTTCCCATTATTGTTCCAATATGAGCTGCACTATCTATACCTTTTGCCATTCCGCTTACTACATTTACATTATATTTTGCCAAATTAAAAGCAAGTGATTTTGCAATATCTTCTCCATATTTAGTACACTTCCTACTTCCAACAATACCTATACAAAAACCATTTAAAATTTTCTCATTACCCAGCACAAATAATTTTTCTGGAGGCTCCTTTATCTTTCGTAACATTTCTGGGTAAACTTTATCACTCTTATATATAACCTTCATTTTTATCTCATTCCTTTCATGTAAGAAAATTGGACGTTAGCGGAAGCAAAGCTTCCGACGTCCATATGTGCGTTTTGCTTCGCAAATACGCACAGCCCAAGGAAAATTAACCTTGTTGTATAGAAAAAATCTGACGATTTTTCCTATACAATAAACAAAAAGAATATGCTAAATTAGCATATTCCTCCAATAAATTATATATCTAACATTCTATATAGCTTGTTTTGCAGCTTTTACTACATTATTCATAAGCATTGCAACAGTCATAGGTCCAACCCCGCCTGGTACAGGTGTTATATATGAAGTCTTATTTTTTACATTTTCGAAATCAACATCTCCAAATATACCAGCCTCTGTCCTATTTATTCCAACATCTATGACAACTGCCCCCTGTTTTACCATATCTGCTGTAACAAAATGTTTTTTTCCTATTGCTGCAATTAATATATCGGCTTGTTTTGTTATTTCTTCTAAATTCTTTGTCTTTGAATGACATATTGTAATTGTTGCATCTCTATTTAGCAAGATTAGTGACATAGGTTTTCCAACAATATTGCTTCTTCCGATTATTACCGCATGTTTGCCCTTTACATCTATGTTATATGCTTCAAACATTTTCATGATACCATAAGGTGTGCATGAGACAAATGTGTCTTGGTTTAAACATAATTTTCCAATACTTATTGGGTTAAAACCGTCTACGTCTTTTGAAGGTGATATTCTTCTAAAAGCTTCATTTATATCTAATCCTTCTGGTATTGGACTTTGAAGTAATATTCCTGATATATCTTTTCTTTCATTTAGTTCGTCTATAATCTTTAATAACTTATCCATAGTTGTTTTTTCATCTAAAAGTATTTCCTCATAATCTATTCCGAGTTCTGCACAAGCTTTATTTTTGCTCCTTACGTATACTTGTGATGCTTTATCATTTCCAACTAATATTACTGCAAGTTTTGGGTATATTCCGTTTTCTTTCAAATTTTCAATATCTTTTTTTAAATTTTCTCTTATATTTTTTGCAAGTGCTTTTCCATCAATTATTTCCATTCGTATTTCTCCTATATCTTGTTTCAAAATTTTAATATTGTCTACCCCAAACAACCATAGTATTTGCATGCTTACCGCAGCATACGCACTTATCTGAAATTTCCTCTTGATTAAATGGTATACATCTTGAATGTGCCCCTGTTAAGTCCTTTATTTTATTTTCACATTCTTCATCTCCACACCACATGGCTTTTATGTACCCTTGATTTTCATTTATCTTTTTCTCAAATTCTTCCATAGTTGTTGCAATTTGTGTTTTTTCTTCAAGTCTTTTTTTGCACATGTTGTACATATTATTTTGAATATCTTCTAACATCTCTTTTAGTTTTACATTTAATTCTTCTAATTTAACTACTACCTTTTCAAATGTATCACGTCTAACTAATATACATTCTCCATTTTCTATATCTCTTGGACCTATCTCAATTCTTACAGGTATGCCTTTTAATTCACAATCATTAAACTTAAATCCTGGTGTCACTTGTTCTCTAGCATCTAATTCTATTCTAAAATCTTTTTCTAAAGATTTTTTTATCTCTTCTGCCTTTTCTAGCACTCCCTCTTTATGCATTGCAATTGGTATTATTCTTACTTGAATTGGAGCAAGTTTTGGTGGAAGTTTTAAACCTCTTTCGTCCCCGTGTGCCATAATTACAGCTCCAATAAGTCTTGTACTGATTCCCCAAGATGTTTGATATGCATATTCTTCTTTTCCTTCTCTATTTTGGAATTTTACTTCAAAAGGTTTTGTAAAATTTTGTCCAAAATAATGTGACGTTCCTGATTGAAGTGCCCTTCCGTCTCTTGTTAATGTTTCTATTGTATAAGTTTCTTCTGCTCCAGAAAACTTTTCTTTTTCTGTTTTCCTTCCTGTTAAAACTGGAATTGCAAGAAAATCCTCTACGATTTTTGTATATATTTCAAGCATTTGTATCGTTCTTTCTCTGGCTTCTTTTTCTGTCTCATGTATTGTATGTCCTTCTTGCCATAAAAATTCTCTTGAGCGCAAAAATGGTCTTGTTTCTTTTTCCCACCTTAATACACTGCACCATTGATTATATACATAAGGTAAATCTCTCCATGATTTTAACCATTTTGAAAATAGGTTTGAGAACATAGTCTCTGAGGTAGGTCTTATACAAAGTTTTTCTTCTAGCTTTTCTCCTCCTGCCTCTGTAACATATGCAACTTCTGGTGCAAATCCTTCTACATGGTCTTTTTCTTTTTGAAGAAGACTATCTGGTATTAGGACTGGAAAATATACATTTTTAACTCCTGTTTCTTTGAATAATTTATCTGCATAGTTTTGAATATTTTCCCAAATTGCAAATCCATAAGGTTTTATTGCTATGCATCCTTTTGTATCTGTATAATCTGCTAAATCTGCTTTTTTAACTATGTCTGTGTACCATTTTGCAAAATCTTCATCTATATTTGCTATATCTTTTACAAATTCTTCTTTCTTTGCCATTATCTCTTTTCCTTTCTATTCATTTAGCATTTGCAACACTTTTGGATATATTGTCCCGGCATTTGCTTCCCAATTTTGTACGATTTTTATTGCTTGGTCTCTTGAATTTGCAAATGCCTGTATCTCAAATATTGTAATACTATTTTCTATAATTTTACATTTCACTATAAATTCTTTTTCGCTTAGTGGAATAAATTCGGCTCTTACTGCTGATTCGTTTTTTATTTCTTGTAGTTCACCTTTTATATTTTCATCAACTTTTAGTTTAATTATCCCTGGAAGAACATCAATTGTTAATTCCAATGTACTTTTTCCTTTTTCTGTTATTTCATATAAAATATCATTTTCTTTCTGATAATTTATTATGTATTCGTTATTTTCTAAGTCTAACAGAAATTGTTGAAAATAGAAATAGTTCATATCTTGTATTGATAAAACGAGCCTATATAATTCGTCATTACTTACTGGTCTTTTTATTATTGATAATAAGTATAGTATTAGTATTTTATTTTCTGCTAGTGTCTCGTTATCAGCCCCTAATTTCACTTAAACTTGCCTCCATTTATTTATATTATTCCAAGTATCTTCTACATATATTTTTCTGTCTGATGAAAAAGGAATAACATTGTTTTCTCCTAATTCATTTTTTATATTGTTACATGCTTCTTCAACTTTTGTTATAGCTATTTTGTCTGCTTTATTTGCAATTATTAAATACGGCTTATTTGTACTTTTAATATATTCATACATTAATTTATCATTCTCAGTTGGTTTGTGCCTAATATCTAATATTAATATTATTAAACAGATATTATTTCTTGAAAATAGATATTCTTCTATAAACTTTCCGAACTTTATCTTGTTCTTCTTTAGACATCTTGCTATATCCATATCCGCGGCAAATCAACAAAATAAAATTCTTTATCTATATTATAAAAATTTATTTGTCTAGTTTTTCCGCGGTTCACTGCTTGTTCTTGCTAAATTTTTTCTATTAATCATCGTATTTATAAAAGATGATTTTCCGACATTTGACTTGCCTGCAAGCACTATTTCTGGTAAATCATTATCTGGATATTGCTTTTTACTTACTGCTGATATTTCAAATTTTGGATTTTTTACTATCATTTTTACCTCATTTATTTTTTGTTGTTTGGTATTAGTTTTTCTGTTCCGCCCATATATGGTCTTAAAACTTCTGGTATATCTACACTTCCGTCTTCATTATAATTGTTCTCTAAAAATGCAATTAACATACGTGGTGGAGCAATTACAGTATTGTTTAATGTATGCGCAAAATATGTTTGCTTTTCACCTTTTTTCTTTATTCTGATTCCAAGTCTTCTGCTTTGTGCATCTGTTAAATTTGAACAGCTTCCTACTTCAAAATATTTTTGTTGTCTCGGGCTCCATGCTTCCACATCCACGCTTTTTGCCTTTAAATCTGCTAAATCTCCTGAGCAACATTCAAGTGTACGTACTGGAATATCTAGGCTTCTAAATAATTCTACTGTATATGACCACATTTTATCATACCATTTATAACTATCTTCTGGTTCACATACAACAATCATTTCTTGTTTTTCGAATTGATGTATTCTATATACTCCTCTTTCTTCTATTCCGTGTGAGCCTTTTTCTTTTCTAAAGCATGGAGAATATGATGTCATTGTATATGGTAGATTTTCACTATCTAAAATTTTTCCTTTAAATTTTCCTATCATTGAATGTTCACTTGTTCCGATTAAATATAAGTCTTCTCCTTCGATTTTATACATCATAGCATCCATTTCTTCAAAGCTCATTACTCCAGTTACTACATCAGCTCTTATCATATATGGTGGTATTGCATAAGTAAATCCTTTATTTATCATAAAATCTCTTGCATAGCTTAACAATGCAGAGTGTAATCTTGCAATATTTCCTACTAAATAATAAAATCCATTTCCTGAAACTTCTCTTGCTGAGTCTAAGTCAATACCTGAAAAGCTTTCCATTATGTCTACATGATATGGAATTTCATATTTAGGTACAACTGGCTCTCCAAATTTTTCAACTTCTACATTTTCGCTGTCATCTTTTCCTATTGGTACTGATTCATGCATGATATTTGGAATTTTCATCATTATGTCTTTTATTTCATTTTTTAATTCTTCTTCTTTCTTCTCATTACTTGAAAGTTCTTCATTTATAGATACAACTTCTTTTTTGATTTTTTCTGCTTCTTCTTTTTTTCCTTCTCTCATAAGCATTCCAATTTGTTCGCTTAGCTTATTACGATTCATTCTCAAGTTGTCATCTTTTTGTGTTATTTCTCTGTTTTCTCTGTCTAGTTCGATTACTTTATCTACTAGCTCTAATTTGTGATTTTGAAATTTTTTTCTGATATTTTCCTTTACAAGTTCTGGATTTTCTCTTATAAGTTTTATATCTATCATAAAGATCCCTCCTAAGTTTATATATAGGACAAGTTTATCATGTTTTTCAGTATTTTGCAATATTTTAATTTAAAGTTAAATTTTTTTTAAATTAAATTTCATATTTTTAAACTTTCTGATTATACTACTAATATATATAATATTTGAAAGGAATGATTTTAAAGTTATGAAAGTTATAGATACAATAGCTTTAGTGCTAATCATAATTGGTGCTATTAACTGGGGATTAATTGGTTTATTTAATTTCAACTTAGTTGATACAATATTTGGTACTATGTCAGTTATTAGTAGAATTATCTATTCTTTAGTTGGTATCGCTGGATTATGGGGAATAAAGTTACTTTTCAATGATAAATAATTTTTTAATGAATAATCAAAATTCAAAATTTTGATTATTCATTTTTCTTAATTGTACAAAAAATTGGCTTATTACTTCATATTTCAGTGTTTTAGTATTTTCCTATATACAAGTTTCTTATTTGATATTATACACCATTTATAGTATAATACTCCTATATTTTAGAAGGAGTATATTAAATTTATGAATTATTATGATGATATAAGTAAAGAAATAAAAAAATATTTTTCTGTTTTGCAATTTGAATACCCCGAATGGTTACAAAAATACATAAATACTAAAGAAATGCTACATCAAAAATATATTAGTGTTACTTGTGGTACTATATATTCCAATCTTTTTGAAAGCAATTTCTTTTTTTCTAGTTTAGACCATTCAATTGCCGTTGCTTTAATTATTTGGCATTTTACTCATGATAAGAAACAAACTTTAGCTGGTCTTTTCCACGATATTGCAACACCTGCATTCAAACATTCGATAGACTTTTTGAATGGAGACTATATTAATCAAGAATCTACTGAAAATTTAACTACTGATATTATAAAAAATTCTAGTGAAATAATGTATTTGCTAAATGAAGATAATATAGATATTTCTGATATTGATAATTATCATATGTATCCTATTGCTGATAATGATACTCCCAAACTATCTGCTGATAGGCTTGAATATTCATTGTCAAACGCTTTATTTACATATAACTTACTTAATTTAGAGGATATTAAAGAAATATATAATGATATTGAAATCCAACAAAATGAAGAAAATGAACTTGAGCTTGGTTTTAAAACAAAAAAAATTGCTAGAAAGTTTGTAAGTATTACAAGTAAGCTCTCTATTATTTACCGTGAAGATAGAACTAGATATTCTATGCAATTTATTGCTGATGTTTTAAAAAAATTGATAAGTGAAAATAAACTCTCGATAGAAGATTTATATGTTTTAAAGGAAAGTCAAATAATTAGTATTATAGAAAATTCTAAGTATAAAAATGTTTTTGCTATTTGGAAAAATGCAAAAAAAGTTAAAGTATCCAAAGACATGCCTAAAAACGTATACTTTGTAAACCATGGTGCTAAAGTTAGATATATTAATCCTTTATTTAATGGAGAAAGAATGTCTAATGCTTGTAAAATTGCTAAGAAAATGATTGATAAAAATCTTTCTTATGATATGAATAATTATGTGTATTTGGATTTTGAATTGTAGATATAATGTAATAAAAACAGTACGAAATACAAATTCACGTAGTTTGCAAATATCAACTATATTGGTTCTTGAATTTTACCTAATTTCTTTGTATAATCTTAAAAGAAAAAATTACATACTTGGAACTTAAAGCATTTTTTGTATAATTAGAATTAATTTTAAGCAAATAGACAATAAAAAATCAACCAGATTTTATTTTCTGATTGATTTTGTGTCTATTCAATTTAGTTTGAACAGATACGTTTTTGGTGCCAACGAAGTAGTTATCTACAACTTTTTTGGCTCTCTTGACGATTGATATAATAATCAATCAAGTTATATATAGATTACC
>CALXJN010000063.1 GCA_944388635.1 uncultured Clostridia bacterium | reverse complement strand
TTTGATACACTTAAGTTTTCGTTAAAGTTCATTTTATACCATCTAGCATTACCAATAATGAAGTCTCCGTCTTTTAAGAATGGATCAACTTCAATTGGAAATCTTGCAACTGTATTTAATGCAACTCCATTAACAGGGTTATTTAAATATGCACCGTTATCATCTTTCATAAATGCTATAGCTAGCGCAATATCTTCTGCCATATAAATTTTGGCACCTGCTCTTTTTCTTTTTGGAAGTAATGCAATAGCTGCCCTGATAGCATCTAAAGCATTTGTTGTAGATTCATATTCAGCATCTATGTTGTTTCCTGATAAGGTAATACCAGAAATTTCATTTGTTCCGTTACCGTAAAATGGTTTGTCTGCTAAATTTTCTCTCATTTCTCTTGCAACTTCTTCAACTATATAATTGATGAAATCTTCAACTGCCATAGCTTCTAACTTCCATGTAATTCTTATAGTTTTAGATAGTTCCATTTGAGTGAATGTTAATGTTGCCCATTCGTCTGACTCTAATTTATTGTCAGTTCCTTCAGCAACCCATTCTGATCCAGAACCAGATTTTTTATAAGGGAATGTTATTAATCCTCTTACATATGTTTTAGCAATATCTCTTAAAAATGGTGACTCAAGTTCAACTTCTTTTAAGATTTCCATTGATACAGTTTCTGGAATAAATAACCCACCATTGTTTACTCCGTCAGCCCCACTTGAAGGTTCTGTATAAGTTGTGGCAGTTGTTGTTAGTGCTACTCCTAAAGCTCTTTTTTCATCTTCTGTAAATTCACTTTCATCTTTGCACATTAATTTTTTAGCCCATGCACTTCTATACTCGTCTGATTTTAATACATTAAATTTTGTAAATTCTTTCACTTTTCTTTCCTCCCTTTTTGCTAAAGTTCCAACTATTTCAACTTTTCTTTGTTCTAAATTTTTAGTGTCAGCAATTAATGCTCTTTCTTCTTCATGTGTTATAGTTCCATCATTTTCTTCTGTTGGAACTTCTTTGTTTAGTTCTTCAGCTTGTTTTCTTAGTTCTTCAAGCTCTTCTTCTGATTTAGCATCATTAATTTTGTTTCTTAATTCAGCTTTTTTTGCTTCAATTTCTTTTAAAGTCATCTTTTAATTCCTCCTAAAATAAAATTTGCAGTTCTACCACTGCTCTATAAAATCTCTATTTGTTTCTACCAACAAAAAAAGACTAGTTCTACCACCAGTCTTTGTTCGAGAATTATAAACTTAACATTAATTCTAATTTTTGCTTTTCAAAAGCAATCTTCTTTTCTTCGTATTTTCTTTTTTCTTCTTCATAATCTTCTTTGCTTCTTGCATAAATCTCTGTTGTTTCGTAAGCAGGAACGTCTACTACAGAAACATCAAAGATTTTGTCAAATTCCAAAATCTTTCTAGTATCCGTATCATAGTCATATTCCTCTGATTTTACAGTAAATGCAAAACTCATCTTGCTTAAAACACCTTCTCTAATCAGTGTATATATGTCTTTATTTACAGAAGTATCTGGAAGTTTTGCTCTAATTTTTAGTCCGTGGTCATCTACATTAAGTTGTAATGAGCCGCCTCTTGTACGAGCCATCGGAAGTACTGAGTCTTCATGATTATATTTCATAACTATATCTGACATATCCGCATTATCAAATGCATGTCTGTCTATTACCTCATGCATCCATCCTAAATCTGTTACTGTATCAAAAACAGCTGCATAGCCTTCAACAACCATGCCTTCCTCTTCAGATGCTCGCATATCTACTAATCTTATTTCTTTCACTGCTTTCTCCATTATTCTTCGCCTCCTACTTGATATTGATTTGCTATCGTACTATCTATATTGTTTAAACTTTGTAAAATTCTATTTCCTTCTTCTCCACCAAGAGGTGTTAAATCTAAAATTTCTCTACCTTCGTCTACTCTTATCATAGCCCAAGGTGCTACAACTTTAAGCAAATCCGTCTTTGTCTTTAAGCTAGCATATTGTAATCTGTTAGCTGTAAAAACAATCCTGTGTCCATCTTTTATAGACTGCCTTTTAAATATTTTATTTGTAAATGCATAACTCATTTGAATAGCTCTAGCTTCAATTATTCCTTCATAAAATGCATTCCACTCTTCCTCGGTAAAGCTGTTATCCACAATTTTTTCAGATACCCCAAAATAATCAAAAATATTGTAATTTACCTGTTTTAATTGTTCATTGTCTAAAGTAATCGGGTTTAAATTTACTTCTTGAAATTTCGCTTTTGCATCTAAGGCTGCGATACCACCCTCGTTGTCCATATTTAAGAAGTCTTTAACAAAGTCATCTTTTGTTTTAACTAAATCTTTGTTCTTAAGCATAGAATTTTCATATTGTAAAATTCCTTTTAAATTACTTGTTGTTTTTATTGCCTTGTCAATTCCTTGCGAAACTGTATCAGCTGTATTTAAATCTGTCTGTAAAACTCTATTACTCATGCCAAATACGTCATTTCTATTGTAAAACAATCTTAAATGTATTAGTTCCAAATACGGAATTGTATATGTTTGTCCATTTACAAAGTCAAATTGTAAATACATTGTTTTATCTGCTCCTTGTAACAATTCATATGTTGTTGCAAGAACTGGATAAAATCCTGTTATAAAACCTGTTCTATCTTTTGCAATATAAATGAATGCATTGCAGTCTGTATATAACAATGAAATTACTCTATATATAAAATCAAATGTATTCATAAGTGGATTCGGCTGATTACTTAATAGAAAGTTAATATCGCC
>CALXJN010000062.1 GCA_944388635.1 uncultured Clostridia bacterium | reverse complement strand
GTGTCGAACAAGTGCCCCAAAACAGAGCAGTCGATTACGTACGAATGAGCCGCCCACCTAGTCCTGTTGCGCAAGTGAGAAATCACCTGCAGGACTGCAAAGATAGGACCGTTGCTATCCGCAACGTATTCCAAACCGGGAACTGCCTGATAATAAGGCTGGAGTGCACGGGAGACTTCCTGGCTCTTCCGCAAATAATTCTGCGGAGAGATTGCCGAGCTAATCTCCATTAGCTCAACCAAAGTTGCAACTTTGGTTGCTGCCTTATAAATGCTTTCTTCGAAAGTACCACAGCCCTCACTCAGGAAGGTTGCAAAACTTTCGCCGGCTTCTTCGACGATGATTTCACGCGTTGCCGCATCAAATGCATCGCGCTGAATCTCGCCCAGTTTGCACACATCATCAATGATGTGCTCAGGTGTGTCGAAAAGCACATTGGCTTTCTGATACGCCCGATAAAGGGCAATTTTCGGAAAACGCTCGTAACGAACGACTTTTCCTTCATTTTCAGCAAACCCAGCGAGCAAGAAAGCCGCAATGCAGTTCAACGACTGCTTAGAGAGCTCATTGTACTTGGGCTGCGCAGAAAACGACGTCCACCGACGCAGGTTGTTGAGATGCCTAAACACCTCGTTGGTAGCTTTTACATGTCTGTACTCGATCCTCATAATCAGTTCCTCCTTAGAACTGTTGGGTTTCCTTACACGAATAACTCATGCAAAGAAACGGTTTATAAGCTTCGGATAACTCTATTATAGCACCTTTTTATGTATAGTTCAATAAAAACTAGAAAAAAATAGAAAAATAAATCTAGGACTAGTTATTTTTATATAGATGTGGTAAAATACAGGTATGAAAATTAGAGTTATATATGGAAAATCAGGAACGGGTAAAAGTACATATCTTTTTAATTATATAAAAGATATAATAAATAACCCAGAAAAAATATA
The DNA here is from genome assembly GCA_944388635.1 of uncultured Clostridia bacterium. Lineage (GTDB taxonomy): Bacteria > Bacillota > Clostridia > TANB77 > CAG-508 > JAAWPK01. The sequence continues at coordinate 5,242 of CALXJN010000062.1, read as the reverse complement.
TATTATTACTCCAGAGCAGTTCTCATATACATCTGAAAGGAAACTTTTAGAAAGTACAAATGGAGCTGCTATTAATGCTGAGGTTTTAACATTTAGCCGTATGGCACATAGAGTTATAAATGAGATAGGCAATAGACTAAATAATATCGAAGCATTTGGAAGAACAATGCTAATATATGATATATTAGATAAAGAGAAAAACAGATTAAATTTTTTAGGCAAGAATATGCAAAATGTAGAGGTAATAGATAAAACTATTATAGAATTTAAAAAGCATAATATCACAAATGAAAAGTTAGTAGAAACAATTGCAGGTCTTAATGATGAATATTTGAAAATAAAGCTTGCAGATATTCAAAATATTTATGCAAAATATGAAGAAAGAATAGAAGCAAAGTTTTTAGATGAAAACGATGCATTAGCAATACTTGCAGAAAATATTAAGAACACAGAAATGTTTAATAATGCTGTATTTTTGATAGACGAGTTTGCAGGTTTTACACCACAAGAATATAGAATTATTGAAGAACTTATGAAAATCGCAAAAGAAATAAATATTACAATAGCATCAGACAAACTTACAGAAAATAACCAAAGTGCTGAGACAGATATATTTTATAGCAACAAACTTGCGATAAATAAATTAATAGAAATTGCAAAAAGAAATAATGTAGAGATTGAAAAAGAACTTTATTTAGATGTGCCATATAGATTTAAAAACAATGAGCTTAAAGCTTTGGAAGAAAATTTGTACACAAATACATATAAAAAATATGAAGAAGAGAATAAAAATATAAAATTATTTTTAGCGAGTAATCCATATTCTGAAGTAGAGCATATTGCAAATGAAATAATTGAAGAAGTAAGAGATAATGGATTTAAGTTTAGAGATATAGGAGTTATTACTAAAAATATTGATACATATTCATCATTAATAAAAGCAGTTTTTGCAAAATATGAGATACCAGTATATATAGATGAGAAGAAAGATTTAAGCCAAAATATATTAATAAAATATATAATTAGTATTTTGGATGTTTTTTCGAAAAATTGGTCTTATGATAGCGTGATTTCATATGTTAAGACAATGTTTTGTGATGTAGATGAAGAAGATGTATATGACTTAGAAAATTTTTGCAAGAAATGGGGAATTAAATATAGTAAGTGGTATAAAGAGGATTGGAATTTCGGAGAAGAGGATAAAGAAAAATTAAAAAAACTAAATGAAACTAGAAGAAAAATCGTAGAGCCAATATTAGAATTTAAAGAAAATTGCACAAAAGACCAAACTGCTAAAAATATTACAAAAGCTATATATGACTTTTTAATTAAAGAAAAAATAGATAAAAAACTTGAGGAAAAGGCAAAAAAATTAGAAAACCAAAGTCAGGAAATTGTAGAAGAGTATGAAGCAAGTTTTAATACAGTAATTAAAATCTTAGATGAAATCGTTAAAGTATTTGGAGATGAAAAATTAACATTTGAAAAATATGCCAAACTTCTAAAAATATCTTTTTCAGAAAATGGTCTTGGGAAAATTCCAGCAGGCTTAGACCAAGTAACTGTTGGAGATGTAGATAGGTCAAGAAGCCATAAAGTAAAAATTATCTTTATAATTGGTGTAAATGACGGAAGTTTTCCAAGTGTAAATAATAATGAAGGCTTTTTGAATGATGCAGATAGAGAAAATTTAAAAAAGATAGATGTAGAACTTGCAAAAACTACCTTAGAAGCATTATATAATGATAATTTTAATATATATAAAGCATTTACAACAAGCGAAGAAAAGCTATATATATCATATGTTTCAGCAGATAATGACGGTGCTGCACAAAAACCTTCAACTATACTTATTAAAATAAAAAAGATATTTCCAAATTTAGTAGAGACAAGTGATATAATCACAAGACCAGAAATGATAACAAATAAAAAAGCTACATTTGATGAGTTACTCTTAAATATTAGAAATTTCAAAGACGGTAAAGAAATAGATAAAATATGGTTTGAAGTATATAAGATATTTGCAAATGATGAAAAATGGAAAGAAAAATTAAACAATGCCATAAAAGCTTTATATTTTACAAATAATCCAGAAGAATTAAATAAAGAAAACATACAAAAATTATATGGAAATACTTTAAGGACAAGTGTTTCAAGACTTGAAAAGTATAGAGCATGTCCATTTTCGTTTTATTTAAAATATGGTTTAAAAGTAGAAGAAAAGGATACATTTAAGTTAGAAAGCTTAGATACAGGAAGTTTTATGCACGATGTAATAGATAGCTTTTTTGAAAGAATAAAAGGGCTTAATATCACAGTTCGAAATATAGATGAGGATACTATAAAATTAATAGTAGACGAAATTGTAGAAGAAAAGCTAAGACTTCCAAGGAACTATATATTTATAAGTTCTGCTAAATTTAGAAACCAAACAATTAAACTTAAAAGGCTTATTTTAAGAGCAATGAAGTATATTATAAGAACAATTACCGAAAGCGATTTTGACATACTCGGTTCTGAGGTAGAATTTGGAGAAGGTAAAAAATATGAGCCAATTGAAATAAACTTAGAAAACCGGTAAGAAAGTAGAAATTATTCGGAAAAATTGATAGAATAGATGTAGCAAAAGGGGAAAATGGAAATTATTTAAGAATAATTGATTATAAATCTTCTATAAAAGATATTGATTTAAATGATGTCGTATATGGACTTCAGCTTCAACTTTTAACATATCTTGATGCTGTATGTAAAAAAGAAGATTTAGAACCAGCAGGAGTTTTATACTTTAACTTAATTGAACCAATAATAAAATCAGATAAGAGGAAAACAGAAGTGGAACTAGAAGATGAGATAAAGAAGAGATTTAAAATGAAAGGACTCGTTCTTGCAGATGTAAAAGTTGTAAGAATGATGGATAAAACATTAGAAAATGGATACTCAGATATGATTCCTGTATATGTTGGGAAAGAAGATAAAATAAGCGAAAAGTCATCTTCAATAGCAACAAAAGAACAGTTTGAATTGCTACAAAAATATATAGTTAAAACTATCAAAGATATATCTAAAGAAATTTTAAGTGGAAACATAGATATAAAGCCGTATTATAAGGATAAAAAAACGCCATGTGAATATTGCGAATATAAAGCAATATGTCAGTTTGATAAAAACAAATTTGGAAACGAATATAAATATGTACCAGATTTAAATAAAGAAGAAATCTTTGAAAAGATTAGAAAGGAATAGGTGAGTGTATGATAGGCTTTTATGCAGGCTCATTTGATCCATTCACAAATGGACATCTATCAATAGTTAGAAAAACTACAAAATGTTTTGATAAAGTTATAATAGGTATTGGAAAAAATTCAGAAAAAAGGCAAAGATTTGATAAAACCAAAATGAAAGAAGCAATAGAGAAAACTTTAAAAGAAGAGCATATTGATAATGCAGAAGTTATAATATATGATAACCTTACATCAAGAGAAGCTAAAAAACAAGGTGCACAAATACTAATAAGAGGCTTAAGAAACGGAACTGATTATCAATATGAAGAGACTATTGCAGAAATAAATGATGAATATTCAGGGCTCGACACTTGTTATTTTAGAGCTGGTAATTTAGGGTATCTTTCATCTAGCATGGTAATGGAGATTTATAAAGCAGGAGAAAATGTAAGAAAGCTTGTACCAGGACCTGTGGCAGATTTACTAGAAACTGAGAGATAATTGTTTCAAAACTTAAGGAGTGATACATATGAGAAATGTTATAGGGATTACTGGGATTTCAGGAAGCGGGAAAAGTACGGTTTCTAAAAAGATTGCTAAGCTATATAATGCAAAATATATAGATGCAGATGAAATTGCAAGAAAACTTAGCAAAAGGGGAACAGAATATTATAATGAAATTGTTAGAACTTTTGGAAAACAAATTTTAAGAGAAGATTTAGAAATAGATAGAAAAAGGCTAGCAAGAATTGTCTTTTCAAGTGAATTAGAAAAGAAAAAGTTAGATGATATAACTAGCAAATATATAGGAACTGAAATATTTACAGAGATAAGTAAAAATTTTGACAAGAAAATAGTTATAATTGATGTTCCACTTCTTTATGAAACAGGAATATATATGTTTTGTGATATGACTATAGGAGTAATTGCAAAAAAAGAGACATGTATAGAAAGAATAATCAAAAGAGACGAAATAACAAGGAGTAGTGCAATTTCGAGAATAAATAGCCAAAAAAAAGAAGAGTTTTTTAAAGAAAAATGCACATATTGTATTTTTAATGATGATGAGACAGATGTTGATAAACAAATAGAAGATATATTTAACCGGAAGAAATTTATCGAATGATAATGTACTTCATGTATATGATAAGGATATAGAATATTTGCAATTTAGAAAATTAATTAAATATTCAGATAGAGTGCAACACGCATATACTTTGAAACCACTAGACTTTGGCAATAATGCTAATATGTGTGAGAAGAAAGAAATAGTATTAGAAAATTATAAAAAAATATGTAGAAGTTTAAATTTAGATGATAAAAATCTTTATAGACCATATCAAACTCATACAAATTTTATAAAAAAAGTAAATGAAGAAAAACCAGGAATTTTTACAGAAGATTTTCAAAATATCGACGGATTAATAACAGATAAAAAAGATAAAGTATTGTCATTATCTTTTGCAGACTGCACACCTTTATTTTTCTATTCTCCTTTAGATAATGTGATAGCAAATGTACATTCTGGTTGGCAAGGAACATATAAGGAAATTGCAAGAGAAGCAGTAAAAACATTAAATAAAGAATATGGATGTAATCCAGCGAATTTGATGTGCTTTATTGGACCATATATAAGGAAAATGTGCTTTGAAGTCGATGAAGATGTAAAAGAAATGTTTTATAAAAAATTTGAGTATACAGGGCGAATAGATGAAATTATTGAAGAATCTGAAAATAATTCTAAATATTATATTGACACAGGGCTAATAAATAAGATAATCTTACAAGAAGAAGGACTAAGTGAATATAATATAATAGATAGTGGAATTTGCACAGCATGTTATACAGACAAGTTATACTCATATAGGGTAGAAAAAGAAAATGCAGGAAGAAATTGTAGTATAATAAGTTTAATTTAAAAGGCATGTTTAAGGAAGGAAGATATTTAGTATGAACGAACAAGGAAAAATAATTTTATACAAACAACTAATGAAAATGGAATTACTTGCAAGAATGAAAAG
>CALXJN010000061.1 GCA_944388635.1 uncultured Clostridia bacterium | reverse complement strand
GCACAAAATTCATTTAAGATAATGGAATCTGTACGTAAAGGTAAAGGGCTTTCAGAAGAACAAGAAACACTTATGAGAGAACATAATGTTCCAGACTGGTATATAGATTCTTGCAAAAAGATAGAGTATATGTTCCCAAAAGCACACGCGGTTGCCTATGTAACTATGGCATTTCGTATAGCATGGTTTAAAGTGCATATGCCACTTGCATATTATGCTACATTTTTCTCAATTAGAGCAGATGAATTTGATAGTGAGATAATGATATTTGGTAAAAGCAAAGTAAAAGAAAAAATGGCAGATATAAAAAGGCTTGGAAATGACGCTTCAGCAAAAGATAAAAATATGTATTCTATACTTGAACTTGTACTTGAGATGTATGAAAGAGGATTTAACTTCTTACCAATTGACCTTTATAAGTCAGATGCAATAAAATTCAAAGTAGAAGACGGTAGCATACGTCCACCATTAAATAGTATAGCTGGAATGGGACAAATAGCAGCACAAGGAATACAAACAGCACGTGAAAATGGTGAATTTATCTCAAAACAAGACATAAAAAAACGTGCAAAAGTCGGAGATTCGACAATTGCACTACTCGAAAAGTTTGGATGTGTCGAAGGAATGAGTGAAACAAATCAAATGAGTTTGTTTGATAGTATGTTTTAGAATAAGGAGCAAATTTATGGATATAGAAACTTTTTTAGAAATATTTCCTTTAAAAAATGTAATTATTTATCTAATTATAATTAATATTATAGGATTTCTTGCAATGTTTATTGATAAAAGAAAGGCAATAAAAGGAGCATGGCGAATACCAGAAAAAACTTTGTTTTTGTTTACTCTCCTAGGAGGAGGAATAGGAACAATTGCAGGAATGTATATATTTAGGCACAAAACTAAGAAACTTAAGTTTACTGTAGGATTTCCTGTTATATTAATTACAGAAATTGCACTTATTGTATATTGGACAACAAGATAAACCAAACAAAAGAGCTGTACACATAATAACTTATAAAATAAAATAAAGAATTCACATAATTAAAAATATTATTTTAACTTGTAAAAAATAAAAGCACGTAATCTTAATGGGAGAGTTATTCACAAAGTTATCCACATTTTGCAAAAATGTGTGGATAACATCAAAATGTAAACTAATATTATTACAAACATTTTACATAAAACATATTTTAGAAATATTTTTGAAAAACGTTTGTAACATTTTAGTAACATTACATAATATGTGAAAAGAAATTGTAACAATATTGCAATGTTTGTTATATTGTTACAATTTTTATATTTTGTATAGACATTTATAAGAAAATATTATAAAATTAGACCATGTTAATTTAAAAGAAATTTAAAAATATTGGAGATATAAATGAAAAAAAAGAAAAAAGTAAATAAAAAGAAATTTATTGCAAGAATTTTATTTTTACTTATTGTAGTAGCCATAGTGATTGCAATATTTAGTAGCATTTTTGGAAATAGTAAGAAAAAAGAAACTTTAAGCTTGATTGTAGATAAACAAGACATAACAGATACTTTAATGTCAGACATATACATTGATACAAACGGTATATTATATTTGTCTGAGGAAGATGTAAAAAACATATTTGACGAAAATTTATATTATGAAGAATCTTCAAATAAAATAATTACAACTTCTGGGACTAAAGTTGCTGCAATAAATATGAACGACAATACAATAGAACTAAATTCGGCTGTACTTGATATTACGGCAGGAGTTATAGAGTACGATACAGGATACTATATTCCAGTTTCAGAATTAACAAATGTATATAATATTGAGGTAATTACTACAGAAGATACAGGAATCATACTTTCAATGTATAAAGAACTTAGCACAGTTAAAACATTAAAAAAAGTTTCTGTAAAAGCAGATACAAGCTTTTTCTCTACTACTTTAGAAAAATTAAACGAAGGCGAAGAAATAATTTATATAGAAAATGCTGAAAAGTCAGGTTGGATAAAAGTTCTAACATATACTGGAAAAATAGGATATGTAAAAGAAAAGGATGTAACTAGTAAAGAAACAAAAAGAACAGACATGCAAGAAAGTGATTTTTCATCAAAAAATACAGATATAGAAAATTCAATTGAAATAGATAACGAAAAGTTAAAATTAGAAAATTTACAAGATTTTTCGAAAAGAAAAAGTGTAGTTAAAGAAATTATCTCTGAAGCTATTTCAAAAGAAAAATACACAGTAAACCTTAATTTAGAAAATGTAGATGTTGAAGAAATTTATTTAGAAAGATTTATAATTGAACTTATACCAAGACTTAAAGAAATTGGCGGAAATATTGTTATTACAAATAATAGTTTATTAAGTGAAGAATTTATAAATAAATACGGAGGATAATATGGAAGAAAAAAATGAAGTAAGGAATGAAACAAAAAGCAGACACTCTTATGAAAAGAAAAAAGGTGGAAAGGCAAAATTTGTAGTAATGGCAATAATATTTTTGTTAATTATTATAGCAATTTCAAGCATGGTGTGGTATAATATATGTTTATCAGGAGTTGGCACAGCAGAGGAAAGTGTAGAACTAGAGATACCAATGGGCTCTGGAACTAGTGCAATAGCAAGTATTTTAAAAGATAATGGAATGATAAGAAGTGAACTTGCATTTAAAATCTATGTAAAACTAAATAAGATTACATCATTCCAAGCTGGAAGCTATACACTTACAAAAGATATGAAAGTATCTGATATTGTAGAAACTTTGCAAACAGGAAAAGTTTTTAAAGATAACAACTTAAGTATAACTTTTGTAGAAGGAAAAACATTTGATTATATTGCAAAAGAAATTGCAAAAAACACAAATAATACAGAAGAAGAGGTATATGCTCTAATAGAAAACGAAGAATATATAGATAGCTTGATAGAAGAGTATTGGTTCTTAACAGACGAAATTAAAAATGAGAATATATATTATCCATTAGAAGGATATTTGTTTCCAGATACATATTCATTTGAGGAAGACGTAACAGTGGAAGAAATATTTAAGACACTCCTTGACCAAATGGGAAAAGTTTTAGAACCATATAGAGAAGATATAGAAAAAAGCGGACATACAGTACATGAATTATTAACAGTTGCATCTATTGCAGAAACAGAAGCAATTTTTGATAAAGATAGAAAAGATGTAACAAGTGTAATATATAATAGGTTAGCAAGTGGCATGAGTGTTGGAAGCGATGTTACAACTTATTATGCATTTAAAATAGAACTTGGAAGCAGAGACTTATATAAATCAGAAATAAATACATATAATCCATACAATACTCGTGGACCAGCAATGGCAGGTAAGTTACCTGTTGGACCAATAGCTTCTGTTGGAAAATCTTCAATAGAGGCTGCGATATATCCAAATGACACAGATTATTTATTCTTTGTTGCAGATGCTTCAGGAAATATATATTTTACAAGAACAAATGAGGAACATCAAGCAAAAGTTGATGAACTTAAAGC
>CALXJN010000060.1 GCA_944388635.1 uncultured Clostridia bacterium | reverse complement strand
GCTAAACTAAAAATTCCAAATATAATTAAGTTTTTATTAGTAAATTTACCTTTATATAATCTATAAGCATATATTGATGTAATTGTTACAAATAACATTGCCCAAGAATACATTCTTATTTCACTTGCATACTTAGTTATTCCCGGTAGAAATAAAATTAAAAATGAAAATAGTAGCCCTATTTTTTCTCCAAAATCTTTTCTAATATGTGTAAATCCTAATATAGATAAAATTGCTATCGGTACTATTGAAAATGATCTATATATTAAGATATTTGAGCCAAAAAAGATATTTAATACTTTTAACATAAAATAATATAGTATTGGATGTACATCATTACCACCAATTGACCATATTTCACTAAAACTATGTTTAACTATTGAAACCGTATAACTTTCATCAAACCAAATATTTGAATGAAATGCCCCTAAACTTATGAAAATTATTCCGAGCTATGACTATTGCTATATGTATTTTTCTTATATTAAATTTTGACATTTAATAATAATTCCTTTCTCTACTTAACAAAAGCGTGTATATTTCATATACACGCCTTTTGTCAAAAAAGTTTCCTTATATTACCTCGTTTATTTTTATATCTCTAACGTGTTCAATTTTTTCCCAACTAGTTTCTCTTTTGAATAAGCATTTAAAGTTTATCATTAGCCAACTTGCTAAAAATATTGGATAACATAGAAGTCCTTTTATCATTGGTCTTATTGGTTTTCCATCAAGTTTCATTATTATAGCACCAGTTATAATTGGTAATATAAAAGTTGGTATTATATACATTAGATAATTTTCAATAAGATCCATCCTAGTCATTCCGTCACCCATGTATATAGCTGCATTTACAAGTAATAAAACTAATGTAATAACAAACATTGGTATACTTCCAACGATATACAATAAGCCGTCAAATGTCACAAGTGTTTTATTTTCTTTAACTGAATGAGCAAGTTCTTTAGTATATCTTCCCATACATTGTATGTGTCCAACTGTCCATCTAGAACGTTGTGACCAGCTTTGTTTAAATCCAACAGGTTGTTCATCATAAACTATAGCATCTGTTGCCCAACCTAATTTTTTTCCAGCAATTATTCTTTGAAGTGAAAATTCTATATCTTCTGTTAAAGTATAAGTTTGCCAACCATTTGGTTTTATAACATCAAATCTTACCATAAAACCTGTTCCATTAATTAATGGTGATAAACCTAAATTATATCTTGCCAAATGATAAAATCTATTCATCATCCAATAAAATATTGCATATCCAGAAGATATCCAACTGTCTGTTGGGTTTTTAATGTCTCTATATCCTTGAACTACGTCTTCTCCTTGGCATAATTTCTTGTTCATATTTTTTATAAAATTTTTATCAACAATATTATCTGCATCAAATACACAGAATGCATCGTAATCAGCATTTTCTTCTATCTTTTTAGATAAAAACCATTGTAGTGCATGCCCTTTTGTTCTACCCTCTGTGTGATTTCTTTCATACACTATTGCTCCAGCTTCTTTTGCAATTTCAGCTGTTTTATCTGTACAGTTATCTGCTATTACATAGATGTCTAATAATTCTTTTGGGTAATTTTGATTTTTTAAGCTTTCTATTAAATTTTTTACAACAAATTCTTCATTATGTGCTGGTATTATTGCCATGAATTTATGGTTTTTATTTACAAGAAGTGGTTTATCTTTAAGTTTTATTAAAGAACATATACTAATTAGCAATTGATACAACCAAAATATTGTTATTATCCATACTATTGCTTGTTGTAATATATATAAATATTCCATTTTTACCCTCTTTTCTTTTTACAAATATTATTTTGAAAGCTTTCTATCCGTAGTATTTGCTTCATTTTTTAATTTTTCTAATATATTATACTATATATAATCAAAAAAAGCAAATTAATATTTTCTTAATTTGCAAGATTTTATCTTTTTAGATAAAATCTTGCATTATTTTAGTTTAGTCAATGTCTTTTGCTGTCAAATTAATTCTGCCTTGGTCATCTATTTCGTAAACTTTAACTTTTATTGTATCTCCAACATGTAGTACATCTTCTACATTTTTAATTCTTTCTTTAGATATTTTTGATATATGAAGAAGTCCTTCTTTTCCTCCTCCAACATCTACAAATGCTCCAAAGCTCATTATTCTGTCAACTTTTCCATTATATATTCCACCAACTTCAATTTCTCTTACTATGTCATCTATTAGTTCTAATGCTCTATTTCCACTTTCTACATTTTCTGAATATATAAATACATTTCCGTCTTCTTGAATATCAATTTTTACTCCTGTTTCTTCAATAATTTTATTGATAGTTTTTCCACCAGGTCCGATTACATCTTTTATTTTGTCTACTTTAATTTTTGTTGTTGTTATCTTTGGCGCATATTTAGATAATTCTTCTCTTGGTTTAGCTATTTGTTTTAACATTATTTCATCTAATATATATTCTCTTGCTTTTTTTGTTCTTGCGAAAGCTTCTTCAATAATATTATATGTTAAACCGTCAATTTTTATATCTACTTGTATAGCTGTAATTCCTTTATGTGTTCCACCAACTTTAAAGTCCATGTCTCCGAAGAAATCTTCAATTCCTTGTATATCTGTAAGCATAATATATTTTGAAGGATCTTCACTATCTGTTACAAGTCCTGTTGAAATACCAGCAACAGGAGCCTTAATTGGAACACCAGCATCCATTAATGCAAGTGTACTTCCACATATACTTGCTTGAGATGTAGAACCATTTGAGCTTAATACTTCTGATACAACTCTTATTGCATATGGAAATTCTTCTTCTGAAGGTAATACTGGTACTAATGCTTTTTCTGCTAAAGCTCCATGTCCTATTTCACGTCTACCTGGTCCTCTTGAAGTTCTTGCTTCTCCTACACTATATGCTGGGAAATTATATTGATGCATATAACGTTTTTCATGTTCTTCATCTAATCCGTCTAACATTTGAGCTTCACTAAGCATTCCAAGTGTTGCAACTGACATAACTTGTGTTTGTCCTCTTGTAAATAGCGCACTACCATGAGTTCTTGGAAGAATACCAACTTCACAAGATAATGGTCTTATCTCGTCTATTTTTCTTCCGTCTGGACGTTTGTGCTCTTCATATATCATTTTTCTAACACATTTTTTCTCTAATTTGTAGATTATTTCGCCAATTTCTTGTTTTCTTTCTTCTACAAATTCTTCTCCATATTTTTCTGTAAGATATGCTGTAATATCTTCTGTGATTTTATCTATATTTTCATCTCTTATTTCTTTATCAACAGCTTGTACATCTTGGTACATTCTATCTTTGAATTCATTTTCTACTTCTGAATATAAGTCTTCTGATACAGCAAATGATTTATATTCAAATTTAGGTTTTCCAATTTCTTTTTGAATTTCAGAAATAAATTTACATATTTTGATTATTTCTTCATGTCCTTTTTTAATAGCCTCGAGCATTATATCTTCTGGTATTTCATTTGCTCCTGCTTCTATCATAGTTATTTTTTCGAGTGTTCCTGCAACTGTTAAAACTAAATCTGTTTTTTCTCTTTGTGCAAGTGTTGGGTTTATTACTATTTGTCCGTCAACATATCCAACATTTACGGCAGCTGTTGGTCCTCCAAATGGAATATCTGATATTGCAAGTGCACAAGATGTACCAATCATTGCTGCAACTTCTGGTGAGTTGTCTGGTTCTACTGATAAAACTGTTGCAATTACACATACATCGTTTCTAAAATCTTTTGGGAAAAGTGGTCTTATTGGTCTATCTATTGCTCTTGATGTAAGTATTGCCTTATCTGCTGGTTTTCCTTCTCTTTTTGTAAAGCTTCCTGGTATTTTTCCAACTGAATATAACTTTTCTTCATAATCTACTGATAATGGGAAAAAGTCTATTCCTTCTTTTGGTTCTTTTGAAGCTGTAACATTTACCATTACAACTGTTTCTCCATATCTTACCATTACACTTCCGTTTGCAAGTTCTGCTATCTTGCCATTTTCAATTACTAATTTTCTTCCTGCAAGTTCTGTTTCAAATGTTTTAAACATTTCTTTCTCTCCTTTTTACTAAAATTTATATAAATAATACATAAGCTTTAGTTTAAGTAACTTCAAAAGTATATTAGCTTTAAATTCTAGTACACTTTTCAAGCTACCTACTAGTACCATGTATTATCTATTAACATTTTTTAAGGCGTTCAATATAAAAATTAAACGCCCCACAAATAAAATTATTTTCTTAAATTTAGTTTTTCAACTATATCTTTATATCTAGCTTCGTCTTTTTTAGCTAGGTAATTTAAAAGATTTCTTCTTTTACCAACCATTTTTAAAAGTCCACGTCTTGAGTGATTATCTTTAACATGAATTTTTAAATGTTCTGTAAGTTCGTTAATTCTTTCTGTTAAAAGAGCGATTTGAACTTCTGGTGAACCAGTATCATTTTCATCTCTTTTATAAGTATTAATTACTTCTTGTTTTCTTTCCTTTGTCATAATTACACCTCCTTATTTTCATTTTTCCTCCTATTTCCTAGCATAAGTGGTGTTATTCTCCTTAAGCCACGAAAAAGGTATATATTAATATATGTTATTATTTTACTATATATTGGAAAAAATTGCAAGTGAATTTTGCAAAATTCTTGTAATCTCTAGCAAAAATTACTTTTCTCCAACTATTTCTATTTCTAACTCTATGTTTTTTTTAGTTTCCTTATAAACTTCTTTTTTTACATATTCTATTAATTCTAATATATCGTTAGATGTTGCATTCCCTTCATTTATTATAAATCCAGCATGTTTTTCAGAAACTTTTGCTCCACCTATTTGTTTTCCTTTTAATCCACATTCATCTATTAATTTTGCTGTTATAAAGTCTTTACCTCTTTTGAAAGTGCTTCCAGCTGATGGCTTATCATAGGGTTGTTTTTCTTTTCTTAATGTCATATATTCGTTCATTTTAGCTTCTATTTCATTTTTCTTACCTTTTTTTAATTTCAATGTACTTTCTAATATTATGTATCTTTCAGAAGTAAATATGCTTTTTCTATATTCAAATTTATTTTCCTCTAAATTAAATATATGGATATTGCCAGAATAATCTATAGCAGTTGTTGTTTCCACGATGTCTTTCATTTCTTTTCCATAAGCTCCTGCATTCATTTTTATTGCACCACCAATAGTTCCTGGTATTCCGTGAAGCAAATTCAAAACCTTCTATTCCTAAATTTAATAGTTTTTGCGCGATTTCAGCATTTTTATTTCCACTTCCAACAGTTACATATATATCTTGATTTTCTTCTTTTATTTCAAACTTTGCAATTTCTATTTTGCAAACAATTCCACGTATTCCTTTGTCTGTAACTAATATATTGCTTCCGTTTCCTAGTATGAATATAGGAATGCTCTGCTTCTTTGCAATTTCTAAAATATTTTTTAAATTTTCTATACTATTGGCTTTAAGAAAAATGTCAGCATTGCCACCTGTTTTAAATGAAGTATGCTTTGACATTGGCTCATTTAATTTGATATTCTCCTCGCCAAGTTTTTCTTTTAGCAAATTTATAATATCCATAAGCCTCCTGTTAAAATTCTAATTTTTCTTCTATCCAGTTTGCTAAGTCTGGTATTTTAACTCTTACTTGCTCCATTGTATCTCTATCCCTTATTGTTACAGAATTATCTGTTTCTGTATCAAAGTCTATTGTTATACAATATGGTGTACCTATCTCATCTTCTCTTCTATATCTTTTTCCGATACTTCCTGCTTCATCATAATCGCACATAAATTTCTTTGAAAGCATATTATGTACTTCTTCTGCTTTAGGACTTAACTTTTTAGATAATGGAAGTACTGCAGCCTTAAATGGTGCTAAATATGGATGTAGTTTTAGTACAGTTCTTACATCTCCCTCTCCTACTTCTTCTTGAGTGTATGCATTGCAAAGGAAAGCAAGAGCAACTCTATCACATCCAAGAGATGGCTCAATACAATAAGGAATATATTTTTCCTTAGTTTCTTCATCTAAATATGTAAGGTCTTGTTTAGAATGTTCTATATGTTGTTTTAAGTCAAAGTCTGTTCTATCTGCTATTCCCCAAAGTTCTCCCCAACCAAATGGGAATAAGAATTCTATATCTGTTGTTGCTTTACTATAATGGCTTAATTCTTCTTTTTCGTGGTCTCTTAGCCTCATATTTTCTTCTTTCATCCCAAGAGAAAGTAAAAAGTTTTTACAAAATTCTTTCCAATATGCATGCCACTCTAAATCTGTTCCTGGTTTGCAGAAAAATTCAACTTCCATTTGCTCAAATTCTCTTGTTCTAAATGTGAAATTTCCAGGTGTTATCTCATTTCTAAATGCCTTACCTATTTGTGCAACTCCCATTGGTAATTTTCTTCTTGTTGTTCTTAATATATTTTTGAAATTGACAAATATTCCTTGTGCTGTTTCTGGTCTTAAATATATTTCTGCTTTAGCATCTTCTGTTACACCTTGGAAAGTCTTAAACATAAGATTAAACTTTCTTATACCTGTAAAATTTTCTTTTCCACAATTTGGGCAAGCAATATGATGTTCTTTCATATAATTTATCATTTTTTCGTCTGACCAGCCGTCTACTATTTGCTCGCAGTGATTTTCGTGCATCCATTCTTCTATTAGTTTATCAGCCCTATGGCGTGTTTTACACTCTTTGCAATCTATAAGTGGATCACTAAATCCTCCAACATGTCCTGAGGCAACCCAAACTTGTGGGTTCATAAGAATAGCTGCATCTAACCCAACATTATATTTACTTTCTTGAATAAATTTCTTTCTCCATGCATTTTTAATATTATTTTTAAGTTCAACGCCAAGAGGTCCATAATCCCATGTGTTTGCAAGCCCGCCATATATTTCTGAACCTGCATATACATATCCTCTTGCTTTGCATAGATTAACTATTGTATCCATTTGCTCTATCATATTGTATCCCCTCTCTATTTTTTTGCTATTAAATTTTGATTTTCATTATTTAAAT
>CALXJN010000059.1 GCA_944388635.1 uncultured Clostridia bacterium | reverse complement strand
TTATCTCTTTCTTCTTTGATAAAGTTTAAAATTATTTGGCTAGATATAATGTCAAGTCCTGTTGTTGCTTCATCTAAAATATAATATTTAGGATTATGAACTAAACATCTTGCCAAGTTTACTTTTTGGGTTTGCCCTGTCGATAAATTTGCAATTTTATTATATAAAAATTGCTCCATTCCTAATACTTTTGTAATCTCTTTTATCCTTTTTTCACCGTTTTCTTTGTCAACTCCATAAATATCACAACACATTTTTAATAATTCATAAGTTGATAATGTGTCATAAATTTTTGTATTTCCTGATAGATAAGCGATATTTTGCTTAATTTCGATTTCATTGTCTTTATAATTCATTCCATCAAAACTTATTTTTCCTTGCGTTGGTTCTAATATTCCTGCTATCATTCTAAGTAACGTTGTTTTTCCAGCTCCATTTGGACCTAATATGCCGATTATTTCTCCGTCATTTGCCTCAAATGTGATATCTTCGTCTGCAAAAAATTCTTCTTTTTCTTTTTTGTTTTTATTTCTAACAAACTTCTTTGTTATATGCTCTACTGTAATCATCACTTTCTCCTTCCTCTTTTTATTCTCACAGGCAATATTATTACATACTTTTAGATAAAAAGCAATATATTTGTAATTTAGTATGCTAGTTTTAGGACTGTTTGTTTTTGATTTGGCTGTTATTTGGAGCAAGCTTGCAGTTTGGGACGGTTCTAAACTGCAAGCTCCACCTTATTTAGGCTAGTACCTGCCTTAAAACTATACACACAAATGCTCAAATAAAATCTTTGCTCCCATAATTATTAATATCGTTCCTCCAATGATTTTTGCAACTTTTTCATATCTATTGCCAAATCTATTTCCAATAATTACTCCAATTGCAGATAATGCAAATGTTACAACTCCTATTATACTTGTCGCTAAAACTATATTTGTTCCAAGGAATGCAAAAGTTATGCCTATTGCTAAAGCATCTATACTTGTTGCAATTGCTAAGATTATCATTGTTTTAAAACCAGTATCGTCGTTTTCGTCTTCATTATCATTAAAAGAATCCTTTATCATATTTGCACCAATAAAGAGTAATAATACAAAAGCTATCCAATGGTCGATTTGTGTAACAAAATTTTCAAACCCTTTTCCTAAGAAATATCCGATTAGTGGCATAATAGCCTGAAATATTCCAAAATATAGAGCAATTATTACAATTTTATTTATATTTATTTTTTTCATTGATAAGCCTTTGCAAATAGATACAGCAAATGCATCCATTGCAACTCCTATCGCTATTAAAAATATTTCTATTATCTGCACTTTATATCACCACTTATTTATATTAAGAAACACATTTTATTATGTGCTTCTTAATATATTTTCTCATTTAGCAATAATTATATTTTAATTTTTACCTTATCTCCATCTTTTAAATTATTTTCTTTTCTTAAGCTAACATCTGATACAATTTCGATAAGGTTTAGTGGATGATCGCCACCAAGTACATTATTTTTCTCAGGTCTTACTATATAACCGCACTTTGCCTAATATTTCACATCTTTGCACTAGTACATCATATTGACCACCATATTCGTTTGATAATATCTTGTCTGTGCCTTTTAATATATATTCTTTATCTAATTCTATATTTAAAGTTCCTAAAAATAAGTCTATTTTATATTTTTCTTTAAAAATCTTTCTTACTTTATTTATCCAAAAATGTCCTTCACCAAGTCCTGATTTTACTTTTCCTTCTAGCTCATACATCGTACTTATACTCCACATCCTCCATAAAAGCATAAATTTCCATTAAATATTTCTTAGTTACCATTGAAAGACTTGGCGGTGGATTTTTTTGCCCAACTGCTATCAATTTTTGAGTATAGCAATTATCTGCTGTTTTGAAAAGTAAAAATCTATTTTTTAAATAAGTAAAATACACTTGATATCCATTATTCAAAATTTCTTCAAACTCGTCAAATGTATAATTTTCCATTATGCTTCTCCTTAAATTACTTTATCATTTCGTCAAATTCTGCTTCTGTAAGCACTTTTACTCCAAGTTCTTCTGCTTTTGTTAGTTTACTTCCTGCTTCTTCTCCTGCAAGTACATAACTAGTCTTTTTTGATACTGAACCTGATGTTTTTCCTCCAAACTTTTCAATTATCTCTGATGCCTCATCTCTTGTGTATTTTTCAAGACTTCCCGTAAGCACAAAAGTTTTTCCAGCAAATCTATTATCATGTTCTTCATCTTCTGCTTCTTCCATATTTACTCCAGCCTTTTTTAGCTTTTCAATTAAATCTATAGTTTGCTCTTGATGAAAGAATTCATATACACTTTTTGCAGTTATTTGTCCTACATCCTCAATTAGGCTTAAACTTACTTCACTTGCATTCATTAAATTATCCATACTTTTGTATTCTTTTGCAAGAATTTTTGCTGATTTAGTCCCAATATGTCTTATTCCAAGTGCACTGATTAATTTATCCAAGCTATTATTTTTACTTGCATTTATTGCATTTATTAAATTAGTTGCAAACTTTTCTCCATTTTTCTTAAGTGAAGCAATATCATCTTTTTTCAAATAATATATATCTGAAATAGTATTAAGTAGTCCTTTATCAACTAATTGCTCAATTATAGCATAGCCTAAGCCATCTATATCCATCCCAGCTTTTGAAGCAAAATGCACTATATTTCTAAGTTTTCTTGCACTGCATTCTATACCAATGCACCTTTTTACTGCCTCTCCATTTTCCCTTACTGCTGGTGCACCACACACAGGGCAAGTGTCTGGCATAACAAAATCTTTTTCTTCTCCTGTTCTTTTTCCTTTAACAACTTCTACAACTTCTGGTATTACATCTCCTGCTTTTTGTATTATTACATGGTCACCAATTTTTAAATCTTTAGAGGTTATGAAATCCTCATTATGAAGAGTTGTTTTAGAAATAGTAGAGCCTGCAAGTTTTATTGGCTCTAGTATTGCCATTGGAGTTATTGCACCAGTTCTTCCGACTTGGCAAATTATGTCTTTTAATATAGTTTCTTTTCTTTCTGGTGGATATTTGTATGCAATTGCCCACCTTGGAGTTTTAAAAGTTGTGCCTAATACTTCTCTTAGTTCCAAATCATCCACTTTTATAACTGCACCATCTGTTCCAAAGCTTAGACTTTCTCTTATTGTCCCTATTCTTTCAATCTCTTTTATTGCACTTTCAATACCTATGCATTTTTTCTTTACCGGGTTTACATTAAACCCTATTTTTTCTAGATATTCCAATTGTTCATAGTGTGAATTAAATGGGTTATTTTCTAATCTTTGTACATTGAATATATATATATCAAGAGGTCTCTTTGCTGTTTTTTTACTATCTAGTTGCCTTAAAGAACCTGCTGCTGCATTTCTTGCATTTGCAAAAGTTTTCTCTTCTAATACTTCCTGTTCTGCATTCATTTTTTCGAAATCTGCTTTTGAAATAAATACTTCTCCACGCACTATTATGTTTACATTCTCTTTTAAAGTCTTTGGTATGTCTTTTATTGTTCTTAAGTTTGCTGTAACATCTTCTCCTATTTGTCCATTTCCACGTGTTGCACCTCTTACAAACTTTCCTTCTACATATTCAAGTGCAACTGATAGTCCGTCAATTTTGGCTTCTACTGTATAATCTATTTTTTCTCTTCCTGTTTCTTTTCTAACTCTTGCATCAAAAAGCCTTAAATCTTCTATTGAGAAAACATCTTGTAAACTTTGAAGTGGAACTTCATGTTCCACTTTCTCAAATCCTTCTTTTACATGACCTCCAACTTTTTGAGTTAAAGAATCTTTATCTATTAAATCTGGATATTCTGCTTCTAAATTTCTAAGTTCTACCATTAACATATCATATTCAAAATCTGATATTTCTGGGCTATCTTCATCATAGTATTTATTTGCATAATACTGTGTTTTTTCTCTTAGCTCTTTTATTCTTTTTTCTGCACTTTCTTTATCCATTGTTTTTCCCTTCTTTTATCTATCTTTTAATAATTCTTTTCCGTTTTTTACATAATCCCAACCTGAAAATACTGTTGCAATAACAGATATAACCATAAATACAGATGTTAGCATGTTTATAATAAGTTCCAATGTTGTCATTTCAGTATTTATAAAATTAAAGAATATATTTGTTCCATTTACATTGATAAATGCCAATGATATGGCTATCATCTGTGTTACTGTTTTTAGTTTTCCCCAATTAGATGCTGCAATTACTTTTCCGCCTTGTTCTACCGCAATTAATCTATATGCAGATACAACAAATTCACGAGTTAATACAATAATTGGTATCCAAGCTGGTAGATTTCCTTTTTCTACTAATATTAACATTGCTGCTAATACTAATATTTTGTCAGCAATTGGATCTAAAAATTTCCCAAAATTTGTTATTTGATTTCTTGAACGTGCAATATATCCGTCCAATTTGTCTGTTAAAGATGCTATTATAAAAATTATATCCATTATTATGTAAGATAAAGGAATATTAAATACAGTGCCATCTATCCCTAAAAATGGTATTATAACCATTATTGGCACAAGAAAAATCCTTATAACTGTTAGTTTATTTGGTAAGTTCATATTTACTCTCCATTTCTTTTATTTTTCTAAATAATTATATCTAATATTTTAAAAAAAATAAAGGGGTATAAGTAAAATTATTAAATTGTAATTATATTTGAAAAGGAAGTTGCCTAACATTTACAACTTCCTTGGCACAAAACTTTTATATGTAATTTGATATATCAAAAGGTTGCATAGGATTTTCTAATGTTTCATCTGCTTTATATTTAAAAAACATAATTGCTGCAATTAGTGCAACAAATAAGCATATATAAAATATAGTTCTCCAAGTTATAAAAGTAACTCCAAAAAATTTATTTAGCCCTCTTATAAATCTCTCGCTTGTCGATAATGCTTCTTGTTTGTAATTTAATAAATCCTCACATGATATATTATATAATTCTGATATTTTATACATCTCTTCTAGTGTTGGATATTCTAATTC